>JAZRJO010000266.1:0-8342 GCA_045645825.1 Acetatifactor sp.
TTCTGGCCGGGCTTTACTTCCAGATCAAAATCATAGAGCACTTGTTTTCCGGGAATGTAGGAAAAGTCCACATTCCGGAAGGAGATTTCACCTTTGATGCGGTCCAGATCCAGATGGCCGCTATTGTCCTCATCCGGTTGGTCGATGAGGGCAAACACGCGCTCTGCGCCGGCAATGGCAGTCTGGATGGTGCCGTAGAGCTGGGCGATCTCGTTGATGGGTCTGGAAAACTGCTTGGCATAAATAATGAAAGCAGAGATGGTGCCGATGGTGATCAGTCCGGTGTAGGCAAAGTATCCGCCGAAGGCTGCCACGATCACAAAGCCGATATTGGAGATGCAATTCATCACAGGTCCCATGGAACCGCCCAGAATCTCAGCTTTGATGCTGACCTTGGCCAGTTCGTCGGAGGTTAAGCGAAATTCCTCGATCACATCCTCTTGTTTGTTATAGGCCACAATGGATTTGTAACCGGTGATCATCTCTTCGGAGTGACCGTTCAGGCGGCCCAGAATCTGGGAGCGTCTGCGGTAGATCTTTCGCATGATGGCAGACATTTTCCGGGTGACTACTACGGTGATCAGCACGGTGACCATGGTGATCAGGGTCAGCTGCCAGCAGTAAGCAAACATGATGGACACAGTGCCGATGATGGTCAGTACCCCTGACACCAAAGAGCCCAGGCTCTGAGATACGGTGTTGGATACATTTTCAATGTCGTTGGTCATACGGCTCATGATATCGCCGTTTGAGTGGGTGTCCAAGTATTTAATGGACAGGTGGTCAATCTTGTGGAAAAGGTCGTAGCGCATCTGCCTCACAATGCGCCGGCTCAGTCTGGCTGCCAGCAGGGATTGGGAAAGGCCGAAGAAAATGTTGGCCACATATACCACGGCCAACCACATCACACATCGATAAAGGTCTTCCCACTGCCGTTCTTTGATATGATCGATGGACTGCCCCTGTAAAGAGGGTGCCAGCAGTGCCACCAATGTTACGAAGATCACGGCTAAGATCAGTAAAAGCAACAGCCATTTTGCCCGATTAAAATATCCCAGCAATCGAAGGAGTGTCTGGCGGGCATTGCCGGCTTTCTCCACAGTCTGCCCCATGCCCCTGCCCGGACCGCCGCCGGGGCGTCCGCGGAAATTGACGGTGGGGGCACCGCCTTTCTGAGGCGCCCGGGTGTGGTATTGTACCTGCTGATCTCCTTCCGGGAGGTGTTCAAATCCGTGAGGTAATTCCTGCTTCATCATGCCACACCTCCTTCCTTCATCTGTGATTGATAGATTTCTTTGTAAATATCGGAGCTTTGTAACAGCTCTTCGTGGGTGCCTAATGCAGAAATCCTGCCTTGGTCCAGCACAGCGATTCTGTCTGCACCTTTGATGGAGGCAATTCTCTGAGCAATGATGATCTTGGTCATATGCGGGCATTCCCGTCTCAGTGCTTCATATAACGCAGCTTCTGTCTTTAGATCCAGAGCACTGGTGGAGTCATCGAAAATGAGGATCTCGCTTTTTTTGAGTATGGCTCTGGAAATGGATATCCGCTGCTTTTGACCGCCGGAGAGGGAGTGGCCGCCTTCGGACACCAGTGTGTAGTAACCATATTTGGAGGCACAGATGAAATCATCCGCCTGGGCAATCTCGGCTGCTTTTTTGATGTCCCAGGGGGAGGCACTCTTGCGCCCCCATTTGATATTGGCCTCTATAGACCTGGAATAAAGTTCTGCTTTCTGGAGCACAATGGAGATTCTGGAACGCAAGTCTTTCAGCTTGTAATCCTTCACGTTGCGTCCGTCCACGAAAATAGCCCCATCTGTCACGTCGTAAAACCGGGGGATCAAGTGTACCAGGGAGGATTTGCCGCTGCCGGTGGCGCCGATGATAGCCAGGGTTTCTCCCGGTTTTACAGTAAAGGAAATATTGTCCAGTACTTTGCGTCCGGAGGATTCGGGATAAGCGAAACTTACGCCTCGAAATTCGATCTCGCCCGTGCGGATGTCAACGTCCCTGGTGGTTTCTACGCTTGCCGGAACAGGTTCCTGATAATAACCATCTGTAATTACTTCCGGACAATGGAGTACTTCGTTAATACGATCCGCGGAGGCTTTGGCTCTGGTAAAGGTCTGGAAAATATTGGCCATAAAAGTAATACCATGAAGAATCTGTGACAAATATGTAATGCCGGCCATAATATTACCGGGAGTAATGTCGCCTCCTGTCTTTACAGTCATCCCGCCTACCAGGATGACGCACACGATGCAGATATTCAGCACAATGTTCATGCAGGGGCTCATGAAAGCCAGCAGAGTCTGTACCCGCAGTGTTTCCTGGCAGAGAGCCAGATTGGCCTCATCAAAGCGTTCAATCTCTTGCTTTTCTTTTACGTAGGCCTTCACCACCCGGGCGCCGGCCACATTTTCCTGCATGATACTGTTGATCCGATCCAGCTTCTTCTGTACGATGGCAAAGAGAGGAGCTGCTTTCCTTAAAAAGAACATGGCAAATGTCACCACAAAAGGCAGGCCGCAGGCGGCGATCAGGGCAAACTTAGGTGACTGGCGGTAGAGCATGAAGATACCGCCCACAAACATTACAGAGTTACGCACCAGACCACGCACTGCCATCATGACCATGTGCTGCACCTGGGTCACGTCATTGGTCAGTCGGGTGACCAATGAACCGGTAGAAATCTTGTCTGTCTGTTGGAAGGACAGAGACATGATCCTGGCAAAAAGGTCTTTGCGCAGGTCATTTCCAAAATTCTGTGCTGCAATATTGGCAAAGACACCGCAGAGCACACCGCACAGGCCGCCTACCATTACCAGGAGGATCATGCGGATTCCAACAGAGATGATTAGTCCGATGTCATTTTTCAGGACACCGTTGTCTACGATATCAGCCATCATATCGGGCTGAATCAGATCCATTGCCACCTCACCCAGCATAAATAAGGGTGCCAGCAGACAGAAGATCCAGTATTTTTTCAGATATTTTATCATGATGTCAAACCCTTTCGTATGCAATCGTGTATTTGGTCCAGAAGTGCTATCATCTCTGCTTCCTTCTCAGGGGTGATGATAGAGGTGATCACTTGGTCTGAGTGATGCAGATATTTTCTAAGCTTTTCTGCGGTCTCTTTTCCTTTGTCTGTCAGATAGAGCTTCGTATACCTGCGGTCTGTGCTGTCCTGTTCTTTTTGCACATAACCATCCGAGATCATTTCTTTGACGATCTGATTCACGGCAGCAGTGGTAATGTCTGCAAAATCAGCAATATTTTTTTGATTGGCGCCCGGTGAACGGGGCAGGTACATGATGACCTTGCGGTAAGAGTCGGGGATGCCGATCTTGCGGGCGATTTCTCTGGTGTGATCCAGCCATGCCCGGCGGGTGCGCATCAGGGCTTTCATGACAGTTCGTTTATGATGTTCCATGGGTCCTCCCTTTGGGTTGGCAGCAGGCCAAAAGTGTATACATTAGTAAGGAGTGGCATGCTGCAATTAGTTAAACAATAATTAAGTTCTTAATTATTATAAATATTTGTACGTAAAATGTCAACAGTTACTTTGAAAAGAACACTTGTTCTGATTCGAAAAACATGCTATACTGGACTTGGTTATTATTCTGTCATTTGGTCATTAGAAAGGAGCGGCATTATGGGGAAAGCAAGAACTTATTTATGTATTGACCTAAAATCTTTCTACGCTTCCGTAGAATGTGCGGAGCGTGGCTTAGATCCGCTGACCACGAATCTGGTGGTGGCAGATCCGGATCGCACTGAGAAGACCATATGCCTTGCTGTATCGCCCTCCTTGAAAGCCTTGGGAATTCCCAATCGCTGCAGGGTATTCCAGATTCCCAAAGGAATAGACTATATTATGGCCACGCCCAGGATGCAGTTATATATTGATTATTCGGCTGAGATCTATGCCATTTATCTAAAATATATTGCCAAAGAGGATATCTACGTGTATTCCATAGATGAGGCATTTATGGATGTGACGGATTATCTGACCATGTATCAGATGACGGCCAGGGAGCTTGGCACCACCATCATGAACGATGTGCTGTGGACGCTGGGTGTTACGGCTGCCTGTGGGATCGGCACCAACATGTACCTTGCCAAGGTAGCACTGGACATTGCAGCCAAGCACACGGAGGATCATGTGGGCATGTTGGATGAAGAAAGTTTTTGCAGGCAGATGTGGGATCACAGACCTTTGACAGACTTCTGGCGGATCGGTTCGGGCACGGCCGGGACTTTGGAGAAGTACGGCATCCTGACTATGAGGGATATTACTCAGGCAGATGAGAATCTGCTGTATAGACTGTTCGGCATTGATGCGGAGCTTTTGATTGATCATGCCTGGGGGCGCGAGTCAGCTACTATTGCAGATGTCAAGGCGTACAAACCCAAGAACAGCTCCCTGACCAGTGGACAGGTACTTCCCTGTGATTACGAATACGATAAGGCCAGGATTGTGATCAAGGAGATGGCGGAGCAGCTTTGCTTGGATCTGGTGGACAAAGGCCTGATAACCGGCAATATTGCCCTTTATGTGGGATATTCCAACCGGTTGCAGATAGAGGCGGCCAAGGGCTCTGTGACCTTATCATCACCTACGGCATCCAGGAAGACGCTGATCTTTCAGGTGATGGAGCTTTTTGACAAAATCGTGGACAGGACCACACCCGTTCGCAGAATGAATCTTTCTTTCAATCATGTGATGGATGAAACCTATGAGCAGTATGACCTGTTCACAGATCCTGCAGAACTGGAGAAAGAGCGCAAGGCCCAGCAGGCGATGTTGGATATCAAGAAAAAGTTTGGTAAGAATGCTATTGTGAAGGGGTTGGATCTGGTAGAGGGAGCTACTGCCATGGAGCGTAACCGGCAAATTGGAGGACACCGAAGCGGTGTGTCAGATTGATGAGGAAGAGTGCAAATGGGAAACAGGATAAAAATGAGTCCGGCTGACAGGGCCAAGCAGTTTATGCCCTTTGCCGCATTAAAAGGATATGAAGAGGCCCTTCGTGCCAAGGAGAAAGTGGTGGTGCCGAAAATGGAGCTGTCTGAAGAAATGCTGGAGGATCTGGACCGCAAGCTTCATCAGATTCAGAGAAATGACATCATAACGGTAGTGTATTATAATGGGGAGGAATATGTGCGGGTCACAGGAATGGTTTCCAGGCTGGATCCGGATGCAAAAGTGTTAAAAGTAGTCAACACCAAGATTCCCTTTGAAAATATCGGTGTCATAGAGTTATAAAGGAGAAGATGTTCATTTTCTCACCATCCGTTCAAACAAACTGGCTGACCTTTCATAAGGATAGCGCTTCTGGATTGTGGTACCCGGGGACGCTGCTTCTATATGATCCGGTGTGGACTTGCGTGCTATATACTCTTTGGTCGTGCAGCCAAAGGTTTTTATAAACATCTGATTTAAGTAATGACTGCTGGAAAAACCGGATTCCAGGCAGATGTCCAGTATGCTTAAATTGGTCTGGTGGATCAGTTGCAGCGCATGATCGAACCGCACATTATTCAGGTATTCCTGAAAAGAAATCTGTAACATTTTTTTGATAAAATGGGAAGCATGGAATGAAGTGATATTCTCCAAAGCAGCAATATCCGCCAGGGAAATCCGCTCCTGATGGTGCTCCAGGATGTATTCAGTGATCCGGTTGATCCGAAGGGCATTATTCTGGGCTGATGAGTATTCACGCACGTTGGTCATGATATACGGCACATTCTGCAGGAAAGTATGGAGTGCATCCAGAAAAAGCGAGGTGCATTTCACCTCACTGAATAAATCGGGCTTAAAATAATAATCCGCGCATTCCGTCAAAACAGGATAGATTCTGTCATATACAGGCCCATCGCAGAACACATTCTCCTGAAAACGCAGATACTCCAGCTGATGGCTGATCTTACGGTAGAAATCGGTATGTACCTGAAGGGTTAGAATAATATTCTGTCCCGGTGCGCCCGCGAAGGAATGAAGCTGGTAGCGGTTGATCAGATATACATCTCCTACTTTCAGATCGTATTTCTCTTGATCCACAAAAAGTGTAATAGAGCCCTGCATCAGAATCCCCAGCTCCATATCGCTGTGGGTATGCAGATGCTTGGCGGTCATCTCTATGAGAAAAATCTCTAAATGATTGGTGGTTGTATGTCTGATGATTTCCAATTGTCCGTGGGTGCTCATCCGGTGCTCCTCCTTAAGTGTTCCTGATGAAAAGCGAACAAAATCCATTTAAGTATAGTATAATAGTGGTTGCACAATAATGCAAGCAGTAAATCGCAAGATTGTACTTTTTATTATGTAAGTTTCCAGTATAATTTATTCATACAAATGTCAGGAGGTACGAATAGTGAAAAAGAAAGTGATCGCTGCCGGACATATTTGTCTGGATATCACACCGGTTTTCCCCGGAAAGAAAGTAAATCAGTTGACGGACATCCTTTCCCCGGGAAAGCTTTTGAATCTAAATGAAGCGGATGTACATACAGGCGGTTCTGTGGCCAATACAGGACTTGGCATGAAGATTCTGGGCGCAGATGTGACACTGATGGGCAAGGTGGGCGATGATGCCTTTGGTGAAATGGTTCGCAATGTGCTGGATAAATATGATGCAGGAAAAGGACTTTTGGTGTCTCCGGGTGAGTCTACCTCTTATTCTGTTATTCTGGCAATTCCGGGCATTGACCGCATATTTTTACATAACTGTGGCGCGAATAATACGTTTCGTGCAGAAGATATTCCCATGGAAGAATTGAAAGAGGCCAGTCTGTTCCACTTCGGTTATCCGCCCCTTATGAAGACCATGTATGAGAACAACGGTGCTGAGCTGATCAAGATCATGAAGATGGCGAAAGAATGCGGCGCAGCAACATCCCTTGATTTTGCTTCTATTGATCCTAATTCAGAGGCAGGTGCTGCTGACTGGGAGAAGATTCTGGAGGGTGTGATCCCTTATGTTGATTTTATGGTTCCCAGTGTAGAAGAGCTGTGCTATATGCTTGACAAGGATCGTTTTAATGAGTGGCAGCAGCGTGCAGCCGGCAGAGATATTACAGAGATCCTGGATATCGAGAAGGACGTGAAGCCTTTGGCTGACAGGTGCATGGAGTTGGGTGCAAAGGTGCTTTTGATCAAATGCGGTGCGCCGGGCATGTATTACAGAACTGCGGACAAGCTGACTCTGGGCGGTGTAGGCGAAAAGGCCGGGCTGGATACTGAGAAGTGGGCTGACAGGGAAGGCTTTGAAAAGAGTTACGTACCGGAGAAGATTCTGTCCGGAACCGGTGCGGGAGATACCAGTATCGCAGCATTCCTGACTGCTATGCTGGAAGGGTATTCTCCGGAAGATACCATGCATCTGGCAGCGGCCACGGGAGCTTCCTGTGTGGCAGCTTATGATGCTTTGAGCGGATTGAAGTCCTTTGAGGAGCTGGAAGCAAAGATTAAGGCCGGTTGGGCAAAGAACTAGGCGCGTATCATTTTTTTGTGGGTTTGTACGGGTTTTATGTGGGATTTTGCGTTTTTTGAATTATTTTCATGAATTTTAGAAAAGAGCGTGACAAAATCCCACATAAGTGGTATGATAAGATTAGATAATTTTTGATACATATTCAGGAGGTACACGAATGTTAGTTAATATGAATGAGGTTCTTCGTCCCGCGAAGAAGAATCACTATGCAGTTGGTTTGTTTAATGCGGTTAACCTGGAGCTGGCACGTGGTATTATCAATGCAGCAGAAGCTACCAGATCTCCTGTTATCATGGGTACCGCAGAAGTTTTGCTTCCTTATGGTCCTTTGGAGGAGGTTTCTTATTATTTAATCCCTATGGCTAAGAAGGCTTCCGTTCCGGTTGTAGTTCATCTGGATCATGGTCTTTCTTACGATACTTGTATTCAGGCTCTGAAGCTGGGCTTTTCTTCTATTATGTACGATTGCTCCACCGATTCTTACGAGGAGAATGTACGTAAAGTAAAAGAGATGGCAGATATCGCACACTCATACGGTGCTACCATCGAAGGTGAGCTTGGTCATGTAGGTGATAATGAAGGTTCTGCAGAGGGAAGCTCTCACTTGGCAGATCCCAGTGCTTTCTTCACAGATCCTAAGCTTGCTAAGGATTTTGTGGACAAGACAGGTGTTGACGCTCTGGCAATCGCAGTAGGTAATGCACACGGTGCATACAAGCTGCCTCCTAAGCTGGATTTCGAGAGAATCCGCACCATTGCCAATACCGTGGACGTTCCTCTGGTACTGCACGGCGGTTCCGGCCTTACTGACAATGACTTCAAGAAGGCTATCCAGGAA
>JAZRJO010000267.1:0-1535 GCA_045645825.1 Acetatifactor sp.
GCAGCGAGGATCCCGCCCATATCCAACGGTCTGTTCCAGATTCGTGTCTGTCAGAGCCTGAATCACGAGGGGATGTGCACCCTCACTGTAGTCATTTCGGAAACTGTACATAATTGTATCCTGCTTTCTGAAATAGAGTAATTTGTAATGATTCTGTTGTTGCAATGATACCGCACTTCCTGTATAAATACAAGTTAGAGGAAACATTCCTTTTAGATTTATGAAAAACGGAAATAATAAAAATATCAATGATGAAACGGGAACTTTTCATGTACCTGTTTCGTCATAGCTATAGACGAACACAAGGAGAGCAACCCATGAAAAAATTATTGACCTTCACGATGGCACTCATGATGCTGGTATTGACTGCCTGCGGCGGCAGCACCAATGAAAGCACTGCCGGAACAGAAGTGGATTTACAGGCTTTCTATGATTCTTTGGCTGAGGAATATCAGTGGGAAGAGGGCTATCTGGTTGATATCGAAGGCGAAATGCTGGCTAGCTACTATCCCGGTCTGAATGAAATCTCCACCAAGCAGTTCATCGCTAAAATGCCTATGATGAGCGCCGTTGTAAATGAACTGGTATTCCTGCAGTGCGAAACGGAAGAAGACGCAGCAAAGGCTGCAGAAATCCTTCAGGACCGCATTGATTATCAGGTCGGTGATGAGAACAATCCCGGCGGCGCCTGGTATCCCGAATCCATTGAATCCTGGAAAAAAGCCCAGGTGATTCAGCACGGAACCTATGTCGCGATGGTTGCTTCTGCCGAGTATCAGGAAGCCGTTTCCAGCAGTTTTAATTCTTTGTTTGCTTAACCAAGCGGAACAGCCGCAGAGTCCCTGCGGCTGTTTTTATGTGATTTAAGAAGGGAGGACAGGCACTTTGATTTTCAGTAGCCTGACATTTTTATTTGCATATCTGCCCTTGACTCTGGCAATCTATTTTCTTGCGCCTCTGCGCTGGCGAAATCTGATTCTGCTGGTTGTCAGTCTGTTTTTCTACGGTTGGGGTGAACCGATCTATATCACGATCATGTTCCTCTCCATCCTCATTGACTATTCTCACGGTCTTTTAGTGGAAAAACATCGGAACAATGATAAAAAAGCCCGCTATTTCGTAGCACAGTCGGTTATTTTCAATTTATTGCTGCTGGGCTTTTTCAAATATTGGGATTTCTTTGCCGCAAACCTTTCTTTGATCCCCGGCGTCAATATTCCTCAGTTCGGAATCCCTCTGCCGATCGGCATTTCTTTCTTTACATTCCAAACCATGAGCTACACCATCGACGTCTATCGCAAAGACGCCCCTGTGCAGCGGGATATTATTAACTTCGGTGCGTTTGTCACCATGTTCCCTCAGCTGATTGCCGGTCCTATTGTGAAGTATAAGACTGTCGCAGCAGAACTGAATCAGCGTGACCATACATTTGAAAACTTTGCTTTTGGTGCTCGCCGCTTCTGTGTAGGTCTTGCCAAGAAGGTTCTGTTGGCAAACTCCATCGGAGCCCTGTGGGACACCCAGCTCGCAGCCGC
>JAZRJO010000268.1:0-2991 GCA_045645825.1 Acetatifactor sp.
ATGCATATTCTGGCATGTACCGGGGATACTTTATAAGGAGCAGGAGTAGTCCCGCAGGCAGTGATGAAGAAAGGCAGGTAACACAATGCAATATTTGGAAATTGAAAAAGTACATGGGAGAGAGATTCTGGATTCCAGAGGAAATCCAACCGTTGAGGCAGAAGTGACAGTAAGAAGCCATATGAATGGCCAAATTTATACTGGTCTTGCAGCAGTACCTTCCGGAGCCAGTACCGGCAGATTTGAAGCGGTGGAGCTTCGTGACGGTGAGACCCGCTATTTTGGCCTGGGTGTACAAAACGCTGTAAAAAATATCAATGAGAAGATCGCCAGTGTGCTCTGTGGCCGCAATGCATTGGAGCAGATTGAGGTAGACCGTATTCTTATGGAGACAGATGGTACGGAAAATAAGAGCAATCTGGGTGCCAACGCCATGCTGGCGGTATCGCTTGCCGCAGCCAAGGCGGCAGCCAAAGCTTTGCATCTTCCTCTGTACCGTTACCTTGGTGGTGTCAGCCCAAGGCTCCTTCCGGTACCCATGATGAATATTTTAAATGGTGGAAAACACGCTGCCAACACAGTGGACTTCCAGGAATTTATGATCATGCCGGTACAGGCTGAAAGCTTTCGTGATGGCCTGCGTATCTGTGCAGAGATTTATCATAATCTGAAAAATATCCTAAAGAGCAGAGGACTTTCCACCGGTGTGGGAGATGAAGGTGGTTTTGCCCCGAATCTGCCGGATGCAGAGAGTGTGCTTACCGTAATCGTGGAATCCATAGAAGCGGCGGGGTATACTCCCGGAACTGATATCAAAATTGCTATGGATGCGGCCAGCAGTGAATTGTATCAGGAAGAGACCGGTATGTATTATTTCCCGGGAGAGAGCAGCTTGAAGGGTTGTGAGATTTACAGAAGTACCCAGGAGATGATTTCCTATTATGAGAGCCTGGTGGAAAACTTCCCTATCATATCGATTGAAGATGGCCTGGCGGAAGATGACTGGGAAGGCTGGAAGATCATGACGAAGCGCCTGGGTGATAAGATACAACTGGTGGGAGATGATCTGTTCGTCACCAATACGAAGCGCCTGGATGCCGGCATCAAGCTACAATGCGCCAATGCTATATTGGTAAAGGTAAACCAGATCGGTACTTTGTCCGAAGCAGTCAATGCGGTGGAAATGGCCCACAAGAACGGGTATAAGGCTGTGATCTCTCATCGTTCCGGAGAGACAGAGGATACCACCATTGCGGATCTGGCTGTGGCACTGAATGCCGGACAGATCAAGACCGGCGCACCTTGCAGAAGCGACAGAGTGGCAAAGTATAACAGACTGCTTCGAATCGAAGAGGAATTAGGGGCTGCAGCCAAATATGTGGAGCCGTTTAATAAAATATAGGTAAATCAAACCAGATAAAATAAAAATAATAAGTTTTTTCTACAAAACCTGTTGAAATATTTTGCATGATATGTTAAAATGATATCTGCTTGACATTAGGAGGTGTGGAAATGGGAGCGCTAAAGATCGTTTTAACAGTTATTTTTATATTGGTATGTATTGCACTTACTGTGCTGGTATTGATGCAGGAAGGAAAGTCAGCAGGACTTGGCGCCATCAGTGGTGCAGCTGAGACTTATTGGGGCAAGAACAAAGGACGTTCCATGGAAGGCCTTTTGGTCAAGGTTACCAGAATTTTAGCTGTATCTTTTATAGTTCTTGCGGCAATACTGAATTTAAACGTATTTTAAGAGGTTAAGACGAAAGCACTCTAGTGATTAGAGTGCTTTTTTATATGAGAACAATAAAAGGAAAGATGTTATGATAGAAGCTGTAAAAAAAGAAGATGTAAAAGAAAAGAGAAAGAAGGTTATCTGTGATCTGGTGAATGATGAGCTCTATACGCCTATGAAGGAGAAAGAGCTTGCCATGTTTTTACAGGTGAAGAAAGAGGATAGGCAGGAATTTCGCAGCATTCTGGAGGAATTATTGGAAGAATGCAAGCTGATGATCACCAGTAAAGGGAAATATATGAAGTCCAATGGCAAGGTGCTGACGGGAACATTTATCAGCCATGCCAAAGGATTTGGGTTTGTGGAGATAGAGGGCAGGGATGAGGATCTATTTATCCCGGAAGATAAAGTTCATGGTGCTTTTCATAAAGATACGGTGCAGGTGGCATTACTTAGTCAGGCGCCGGATAAGAATAGCGGCAAACGTCAGGAAGCCCAGGTGGTGAAGATTCTTGCAAGGGGTATGAATCAGGTGGTAGGGACCTATGAACAGTCCAAGAATCATTATGGATTTGTGGTGCCGGATATTTCCAAACTTTCTCAGGATATTTTTGTGCCAAAGGAACGGTCCAAGGGAGCTGTTACCGGTCATAAGGTGGTAGTGGAGATCACGGATTATGGCAGTGATTATAAGAGCCCGGAGGGGAAAGTGGTGGAGATTCTGGGACATATCAATGATCCTGGAGTAGATATCATGTCCATTGTCAGAGGCTATGAGCTGCCGGTGGAATTTGGTGAGAAGGTCATGAATCAGGTAGAGCGTGTGTCTCATGAGGTGTCTGAGGCTGACCGGGCCGGTAGGCGTGATCTTAGGGATGTGGTCATGGTGACCATAGATGGCGAGGATGCCAAGGATCTGGATGACGCTGTCAGTGTGTCGTATGAGGATGGCAAGTACCATCTGGGGGTACACATTGCAGATGTGACCAATTATGTGCAGGAGAATTCTGCGCTGGACAGGGAAGCGCTGAAGAGAGGTACCAGCGTCTATCTGGTGGATCGGGTGATCCCCATGCTGCCCCATGCTCTTTCTAATGGAATCTGTTCCCTGAATGAAGGGGTGGACAGGCTGGCGCTGAGCTGTCTGATGACAGTGGATATGGACGGGGAGATTACAGATTATGAGATATGTGAGTCTGTGATCAGAGTCAACAAGCGCATGAGCTACACTGCTGTGAAGAAGATTCTGGAAGATGA
>JAZRJO010000269.1:0-2586 GCA_045645825.1 Acetatifactor sp.
GTATCAAGGTATTCCAGCTCCTCATCCATGGGCATGGTAAACGGATGATGCATGGCCACAAACCGGCTATCCTCTTCGCTCCACTCAAGCAGAGGGAACTCAGTCACCCACAGGAAGTTAAACTTGCTATGATCAATAAGATCAAGCTGCTTTGCCAATTCACAGCGAAGTGCTCCCAGCACTGACCACACCACATCATTCTTATCAGCCGCAAACAAAAGCAGATCGCCTGCTTCTCCGCCCATGGCACTTACCAGTGCAGCCAGCTGCTCCTCTGTCATGAACTTGGCAAAAGAGGACTTGTAACTTCCGTCAGGAAGTACGGACAGATAAGCCAATCCCTTAGCACCGTATCCTTTTGCAAATTCAACCAGTGCATCTATTTTCTTACGGGGCATTTCTGCCTGTCCTTTGACATTGATACCACGCACACTGCCGCCATTCTCCAGAGCGGAAGTAAATACACCGAAACCACAGCCTGCCACCACTTCAGATACATCTGTTAGTTCCATGCCGAAACGGGTATCCGGCTTATCGGAACCGTAGCGGTTCATAGCCTCCTTCCATGTCATACGCATAATGGGAAGCTGCACATCCAGACCGATGGCATCCTTACATACCTGCTGTACCATTCTCTCAGTGGCATCAATAACATCATCTACATCCACAAAAGACATTTCCAAGTCCACCTGAGTAAACTCCGGCTGTCTGTCGGCACGCAGATCCTCATCGCGGAAACACTTCGCAATCTGGAAATATCGGTCATAACCGGAGCACATCAAGAGTTGCTTGAAAATCTGGGGTGACTGAGGCAGCGCATAGAATGTACCGGGATGCACACGGCTGGGTACAAGATAGTCTCTTGCTCCCTCAGGGGTAGATTTATTCAAAATCGGAGTCTCGATCTCCAGGAACCCATTGTCACTCATAAAGGAACGAATGGTAGTGGTAATCTTACTTCTTAAAATCAGGTTCTTCTGCAGATCCGGCCTTCTCAGATCGAGATAACGATATTTCAGACGAAGCTCTTCCTTGGTCTTTGTATCCGCTTCCACAGGGAATGGCGGTGTCTCAGCCTCAGACAGCACGCGAAGCTGCGTCGCTCTGATCTCGATCTCACCGGTAGCCAGATTCTCATTCACTGCACCGGCACGTTTCTCCACCCGTCCCACTACAGCCACTACAAACTCACTGCGCAGCTTCTCAGCTTTAGCAAAGTTCTCAGCTCCGCAATCACTTTCTTCAAAGATTACCTGCAGAATACCTGCTCTGTCACGCAGATCCACAAATATGATACCACCTTTATTACGCTGCTTCTGCACCCAGCCCATCACAGTGACAATCTCACCTACATTTGCTGCCGAGAGTTCACCACAGCGCATTGTCCTTTTCAGACCTTTCATTGATTCAGCCATTGTTATTCCTCCATTCTATCCCTAACGAGCTTTGCTTACTGCTTCAACGCTTCCTTGTAGAATTCTTTAAACTCTGTATAACCTTCTTTTTCCAGCTGTTCCTTCTGGAACTTCTTATTCTTATTCATTCGGGCAACCAACACCTGCGTGCCGTCCTGACGCGCTTCCTGGGCCTGGGCGATCACATCACACAAGATCTGACCACTGACCCCCTTTTCGATCAGGAACGCTACCTTAGCCGGCTGAGAAGGCACCTTAAATCCGCTTTCCATCAGAAGCAGGATGATTCTTTCAAAACCGATGGAGAATCCACAGGCTGGCACATCCTTGCCGGTGAACTTGCCAACCATCTTATCATATCTTCCGCCACCGCCGCAGCTTCCGCCAAACTCAGGCATGGCAATCTCAAAAATGGTGCCGGTATAGTAAGACATTCCTCTTACCAGTGTAGCATCAAACACAATTTCAAAATCAGAAGACTTGGTAGCCTTTACGCTGGAGATGATTTCCTGCAAACTCTGCTCCGCATCCGGCTCCAGAAAACCATTCAGCTCACGGGCAAGGTATGCAACACCATCCTCTGCTGCCTCAAGCCCCTGAAACAACTTAAGATACTTGTCTACACATTCTTTATCAAAACCATTCTCCAGAAGCTCTGCCTCTACACCCGCAAGACCGATCTTATCCATCTTATCCAGTGTAATGAACACGCTGTCATAGGACTCTTCTGCAAAACCGCTGTAAGCAGCCATAGCTTTCAGGATCCTTCTCTCATTGATGCGGATCTGGAAACCCTTAAAGCCCAGCTTACCCAATGTGGTGGTGGTGGCCAGGATCAGCTCGATCTCAGCAAGATTAGAAGGCTCGCCCAAAATATCGATATCACACTGCATAAACTGGCGATATCTTCCTCTCTGAGGGCGGTCAGCTCTCCATACATTTCCCATCTGCAGTGCCTTAAAAGGAGAAGGCAACTGTGCTGCATTATTAGAATAAAATCTCACAAGAGGAACTGTCAGATCATATCGAAGTCCACTGTCTACCACTTCCTCCTCTGTGGTAGCAGCTTCCACATTGAGCTTCTCTCCTCTTTTCAAAATTTTAAAAATTAATTTCTCATTGTCTCCGCCCTGCTTGCTGCTCAAGTTAGCAATATTCTCCACACAAGGGG
>JAZRJO010000270.1:0-2453 GCA_045645825.1 Acetatifactor sp.
AATCGCCCTAATATGATCAAATTAAATACAAACGAGTGCCCTTATCCGCCGGCACCGGGAGTGGAAAACGTGTTAAAGGAGTTGGAGGCTGATGCACTTCGTCTTTACCCGGATCCCAATACCACAGGTCTTGTGAATGCACTGGCGGAGTACTATCACGTTGACCCGGAGCAGGTGTTTGTGGGAGTCGGATCGGATGATGTGTTATCAATGGCATTTTTGACTTTTTTTAATGCAGAGAACCCCATTTTGTTTCCGGATATTACTTACTCTTTTTATGATGTCTGGGCAGAATTATACCGGATTCCTTATAAGACTTGTGCTTTGAATGATGAATGGCACATCGTACCAAAGGATTATATGCAGCCCAATGGCGGTGTCATTATGCCCAATCCCAACGCACCTACCGGTGTGATGGAATCTTTGGAGACTATAGAGGAGATTCTTCAGGCAAATCAGGATGTAGTGGTGATCATCGATGAAGCTTATGTGGATTTTGGTGGTGTCAGTGTGTTGCCATTGGTTGAAAAGTATGAGAATCTGTTGGTGGTGCAGACCTTTTCCAAGTCCAGAGCCATGGCGGGAATGAGGATTGGCTTTGCCATCGGCAGTAAGAAGCTGATCAAATATTTAAATGATGCAAAGTTTTCCTTTAACTCCTATACCATGAACTATCCTTCGCAGAAGGTGGGAGTAGAGGCTGTGAAAGATGAAGCATATTTCCGCGCTACAGTGCAGAAGATCATAAATACCAGAGAACGGGTGAAGAAGGAACTTACCGAGCTGGGCTTTACGTTCCCGGATTCCATGACGAATTTTATCTTTGCTTCTCACAAGACAGTGGCAGCCAAGGATATTTTTACAGCCCTTAGAGAACAAGATATTTATGTGCGTTACTGGAACAAGCCCCGCATCAATAATTCACTGCGTATTACCATAGGAACTGATGAGGAGATGGATCGTTTGTTAGAATTCTTAAAGGAATTTCTGGCAAGATAAAAGTAGCAGTGGTTGAAAGGTTGAACGATTAATATGGAAAGCTACAGCGATTTTGCGTATGTATATGATGAGCTCATGGATAACACACCTTATGAGCTCTGGTGCCGGCGCATTGAAAATTTAATAATAACATATGGAATTTCCAGGCCTGTGCGGGAAACTGGCTTAAAGCCGGCGGATGTTGTAAGTTCGATTGTGGGTACAGAGAATGAACAGTCCGGTGAAGAGTTGCTTGCCTCAGAGCGCAATCTTGTTGCAGACTTAGGTTGTGGTACCGGCACCTTGACACAACTGATGTATGACAAAGGCTATGATATGATCGGCATTGATAACTCAGAGGAGATGCTGAACGTAGCCAGCACGAAGCGTGAGCAGTCAGGGGCGCAGATTCTCTATCTGTTACAGGATATGAGAGAACTGGAACTTTACAGCACTGTAGGCACTGTGATCAGTGTGTGTGATTCCTTGAATTATATTTTGGAAGAAGATGAGCTGTTTCAGACGTTTCAGCTGGTGAATAATTATCTCTATCCGGGCGGTATTTTTATCTTTGATTTTAATACGGTGTACAAGTATGAGCAGGTAATTGGAGATACTACCATTGCAGAGAATCGTGAGGACTGCAGTTTTATCTGGGAAAACTATTACCATCCTGAGGAACAGATCAATGAATATGACTTAACGGTGTTTGTGCAGGAGGAAGGAGACCGTTTTCGCAGATTCACGGAGACCCATTATCAGCGAGGTTATACAGAAGAGCAGATGGTATCTTTGGTGGAAAAATCCGGGATGAAGGTGCTTCTGATAAAAGACAGTGATACGGATGGACCTGTGACAGAGACTACCGAGCGCATTTACCTGGTGGCAAGAGAGCAGGAGAAGCAGATAGAGAGTAATTCGGCGTTGTAAGGGTGCAGCGCGGGAAAGAGGAAAACATGTCAGATTATATTGTAAGAGCAACAGCAGCAAATGCCCAGATCAGAGCGTTTGCCTGTACAACAAGAGAAATGGTGGAGACTGCCAGACAGGCACACAACACAAGTCCTGTGGTGACGGCCGCATTAGGTCGGCTTATGAGTGCCGCGGCCATGATGGGTTCTATGCTGAAAGGCGAGGATGATCTGATGACGCTGCAGATTAAGTCGGGAGGACCAATGAAAGGTATGACTGTGACAGCAGATTCCAAGGGAAATGTAAAAGGTTACGCCAATGTACCGGATGTGATCCTGCCTGCCAACTCCAAAGGAAAGCTGGATGTGGCAGGGGCAGTGGGACCGGGATTTTTGCAAGTGATCAAGGATATGGGGTTAAAGGAGCCTTATGTGGGACAGACCATGCTGCAGACCTGCGAGATAGCAGAAGATCTGACCTATTATTTTGCAACGTCAGAGCAGGTGCCTTCTTCCGTGGGTCTGGGTGTTCTGATGGAGAAGGATAATACCGTAAAATGTGCC
>JAZRJO010000271.1:0-1825 GCA_045645825.1 Acetatifactor sp.
GCCAGGGTATTGAATTTGACTATTGTTGTGTACACGCTTCTCTGGCACTGAAGAAGTTGGGCTTTGAGACCATCATTGTCAACTGTAACCCTGAGACCGTGTCCACAGACTATGATACTTCCGACAAGCTGTATTTCGAGCCTTTGACACTGGAAGATGTCTTGAGCATTTACAAGAAAGAAAAGCCCTTAGGTGTGATCGCACAGTTTGGCGGCCAGACGCCTCTGAACCTGGCAGCAGACCTGGAGAAGAACGGTGTGAAGATCCTGGGCACTTCTCCCTCTGTGATCGACCTGGCAGAGGACCGTGATCTGTTCCGTGCCATGATGGAGAAGCTGGAGATTCCCATGCCCGAATCAGGCATGGCGACTACTGTAGAAGAAGCGCTGGATATCGCTCACAAGATCGGCTATCCTGTAATGGTGCGTCCTTCTTACGTGCTGGGCGGACGTGGCATGGAAGTGGTATATGATGATGACAACCTGACTGCTTATATGAATGCAGCAGTAGGCGTGACACCTGATCGCCCCATCCTGATCGACCGTTTCCTGAACCACGCCACAGAGTGTGAAGCAGACGCTATCAGCGACGGTACCCATGCATTTGTACCGGCTGTTATGGAGCATATTGAGCTTGCAGGTGTACACTGCGGTGACTCTGCATGTGTCATTCCTTCCAAGCATATCTCGGAAGAGAATGTGAAAACCATCAAAGAATACACCAGAAAGATCGCAGAAGAGATGCATGTTAAAGGTCTGATGAATATGCAGTATGCGATTGAGAATGATAAAGTATATGTATTGGAAGCTAACCCCAGAGCATCCCGTACCGTACCTTTGGTATCCAAGGTCTGCAACATCCGTATGGTACCTCTGGCTACCGATATCATTACTTCCGACATTACCGGACGTCCTTCACCGGTTCCGGCACTGAAGGAGCAGGACATCCCTTACTACGGCGTAAAGGAAGCAGTCTTCCCTTTCAATATGTTCCAGGAAGTAGACCCTGTACTGGGACCTGAGATGCGCTCCACCGGTGAAGTGCTGGGCCTGTCCGTATCTGACGGCGAAGCTTTCTACAAGGCACAGGAAGCTACACAATCCAAGCTTCCGTTAAACGGTACAGTGCTGATCAGCGTAAACCGTAAGGACAGAGCAGAATCCGTAGAGGTTGCAAGGACCTTTGCAGAAGCAGGCTTCCGCATCCTGGCCACCGGCAACACCTACCAGATGATCACGGATGCCGGCATATCTGCCGAGAAGGTGAATAAACTGTATGAAGGCCGTCCCAACATTTTGGATCTGATGACCAACGGTAAGATTGACCTGATCGTCAACTCACCTATCGGCCAGGACAGCGTAAGCGACGATAGCTACCTGCGTAAGGCGGCCATCAAGTATAAGATTCCTTATATGACCACCATCGCAGCTGCCAAGGCTACCGCAGACGGTATCTTGTATGTGCAGAAGCATGGAAATGGAGAAGTGCAGTCTCTGCAGGAGCTGCATGCCCAGATAAAGGATAAATAAATAGTACAACAAATAGAGCAGCCTTTCTGAGTGAAAACTTAGAAGGCTGCTTGTAGACTTTTTTGCAAAGTGGCAGTTGGTAATGCCTGCTATGCTCTTTAAGGATTATTTATGAAAACGGGAAAGTGACGGTGAACTTATAATGGATTTGAAAAAATTATGCGAAGAGATTAAACTACAAAAAGAGATAGTAGACCAGATAGAAGCATTTGTGGCGAATTATGATATTGCCGCTCTGGATTCTTTGATCGAAGAACTGAGAAACCCGGATACCAGTGCCGGTGCGCAGCAGAAGC
>JAZRJO010000272.1:0-2508 GCA_045645825.1 Acetatifactor sp.
GGGAAGAGTGACGGATCACCGCATCGGTCTGACACTGTATAAGCTGGATAGAATCATGAATGGTGATATTGATGAGATACTGGATGCCTGCATCGCAGCAGACCAAGCGGCAAAGTTGGCAAGGATGAACGAAAATTAAAAGGTACAGAACTTATGAAGAAGAGCAGGAAAGTTATTGGGGCAGTTGTATTATTAGTAGCAATCGTGGTGGGACTGTGTGGTTGCGGCAAAACCAATGAAAATGTGTCGGCCGCAATGCAGGCGATCAAAAGTCTGGATTATCAGTCAGCATTGGCAAGCTTTGAAGAGGCCGAAAATCAAGGGGAAGATGAGCGGTTGATCAGTCGTGGCAGGGGAATCGCCTATATGGGGCTTACCCAGTACTCCAATGCTTCAGCCTGTTTTGAGGAAGCCTTAAGGCTGAGCAAGGGTCTGTTAGAGCCCATGGATTATGATCTGAATTATTATCTCGCATCTGCCTATACAAAGGAAAATCGTCTGAGTGAGGCAGAGACCACTTATGATGCTATTCTGACTATGAAACCGCAAGAGTCAGATGCACTTTTCCTGCGTGGCAATGTAAGACTTGGTCTGGGGAAGATAGAAGAAGCTGTTGAAGATTTTGATAAAGTAGCTGAGAAAGAGCCGGATAATTATGACAGGTTGATTCAGATCTATGAGGTGTTGAATTATTATGGGGAGACGGATGCAGGAAAAGAGTATCTGCAGAACGCCTTGGAAAAAAAGGACGCCAAAATGTCAGCTTATGATAAAGGCCGCATGTATTATTATCTGGAGGAATATCAGCAGGCATATCATGCACTGGAGGAAGCCAAAAACGGAGGCGGTGCCGAAGCTTACCTGTATCTGGGAAGGGCTTATGAAGCCACCGGAGATTATAACTATGCTGCAAACGTATATAACTCTTATCTTGCCAAGGATAAGACAAACGCAGAAATTTATAATCAGTTGGGTCTGTGTGAGATGACAAGGGGAGAATATCAGAAAGCATTGGTAGCTTTTCAGGCCGGAATGAGCGCAGAGAATAATAATATCAAACAGACGCTTGCTTTTAACGAGATTGTGGCTTACGAGCATCTGGGAGAGTTTCAGAAAGCTACAGTATTGATGCAGACTTATTTGCAGAATTATCCGGATGATGTAAAGGCACTAAGAGAATACGAGTTTTTGTCTACCAGATAAAAGAAGCATCCGATTGCCGTTATTAGCAATTGGATGCTTTTTATTCTTATTT
Source organism: Acetatifactor sp. (assembly GCA_045645825.1). Classification (GTDB taxonomy): domain Bacteria; phylum Bacillota; class Clostridia; order Lachnospirales; family Lachnospiraceae; genus Acetatifactor. The sequence goes on from JAZRJO010000272.1 coordinate 1,256, forward strand.
GAGCTGTTGTCGCAAGCCTTTGCTCTTGCTGCCTTTGGATAATTGTTGTTCAGAGCACCTTTGAGAAATAAATTTTTGGTAAGCAGTAAACTGGCAAATTTCTTTTTGATGTTGGACATCAAGAGAGACGATTTCATTGACCAAATCTGCCAGCAGAAAATCAGGACTGATCTCCTGTGTCAATGCATCCAGACCGGAGCGGAAGTTGGTTCTGCCCATCAGATAGTCGATGGACACGCCGAATAAATCGGCAATCTTGCACAAAGCATCTCCGTCCGGAAAGTGTGTATTTTTTTCGTAGTTACATACAGTGCCGGTGGAAACCTGCAAATGAGCAGCCAATTCCTTTTGGAGCATATTCTTTTCCAAGCGAAGCTCTTTGATTTTACTTCCTAAATCCATTTTGCATTTCCTTTCTGGCGCAATTCTTCTCTACATTAGTATGTACGTTTTATTGTTATTGAAATCTATCATACATCTTTTCGAGAATATTAAAATAGAGATTTATGCATTGAATAAAAATGATATAATTCAAAACTTAAATTTATGAAAACTAAAATATACACAAAAAGTTGACCTGAAGATACTAATTGAGGTATAATATATATTATACCTCGCCGAAGCAAAGCAAAGTGTGCATCCGCCTAAGGCAACGTATGTGAATGAAAAAGTAAATTAAGAGATAAGTTAGGAGAACGGCAATGATAAACAAACTGATCACCAAGATTAAAGAAACCAATGCACCCATCGTAGTGGGGCTGGATCCCATGATGAAGTTCATACCTGTTCAGATCAAGCAGGCTGCATTTGCACAACTGGGAGAAACCTTAGAAGGTGCAGCAGAAGCGATCTGGCAGTACAACAAAGGTCTGGTGGACGCGATTTATGACCTTGTACCTGCGGTAAAGCCTCAGATTGCCATGTATGAGCAGTTCGGAATTCCCGGATTGATGGCTTTCAAAAAGACTGTAGATTATTGCAAGGAGAAGGGACTGGTGGTGATCGGAGATATCAAGCGCGGTGATATTGGTTCCACTTCTGAGGCTTATGCAGTAGGACATCTGGGTAAGGTGCAGGTGGGCAGCAATTCTTACTATGGCTTTGATGAAGATTTTGTTACGGTGAATCCTTACGTTGGATCTGACGGTGTGAATCCTTTTGTCAAAGTATGTAAAGAAGAGAAGAAGGGGCTGTTCATTTTGGTAAAGACCTCTAATCCCAGTAGTGGGGAGTTCCAGGACAGACTGATCGAT
>JAZRJO010000273.1:0-7094 GCA_045645825.1 Acetatifactor sp.
TACAGTATGCTGTTCTGGTGCATATGCTGGCGCAGGTCTGTGATATGAAAGTCGGGGAATTAGTACATGTGATAGCCGATGCCCATATTTATGACAGACATATTCCGGTGATCAAAGAACTCATCAGCAGAGAGCCGAAGCCCGCCCCTACATTCTGGCTAAATCCGGATGTCCATGACTTTTATGAGTTTACCAGAAATGATGTGCGAGTGGACAATTATGAGACAGGCTCTCAAATTATAGACATTCCCATAGCCATATAAGTTAAAGGAGACGAAAAATGAATCTAATCGTAGCAGTAGATAATAACTGGGCTATCGGTAACAAAAATGAGTTGTTAGTCCGAATCCCCAATGATCACAAACATTTTCGTGAGGAAACCACCGGCAAAGTAGTGGTACTTGGCCGCAAGACCCTTGAAACATTCCCTCAGGGTCAGCCTCTCAAAAACCGCACGAATATTATATTGACCACCGATCCCAAATATCAGGTAAAAGATGCCATCATTGTTCACTCCATTCGGGAGCTTCTTGAGGAACTGAAAAAATATAACGATGAAGATATCTATATCATAGGCGGAGAAAGCGTATATCGTCAGATGCTGCCTTATTGCAATGTGGCGCACATTACCAAGATCGATCACTCTTACGAGGCTGACACATACTTCCCCAACCTGGATCAGGATGAGGAGTGGCATATTACTGCCGACAGCGATGAGCAGACTTATTTTGATATCGCTTACCAATTTTTGAAGTACGAGCGAAAAGCATAATTTTTCTTGACATTTTGCTCTGAAAGGCACATAATAGAAAAAAATAATATCCAGGAAAGAGGGTATACCAATGGAAAAGAAAAATATTGATTGGGGCAATCTGGGCTTTGGATACGTTCAGACTGACAAAAGATATGTATCCAATTTTAAAAACGGTGCATGGGATGAGGGCGTTCTCACAGAAGATGCCAATGTGGTTTTAAGTGAATGTGCGGGTGTATTGCAGTATGCACAGACTGTTTTTGAGGGACTGAAAGCATATACCACAGAGGACGGACATATCGTAACCTTCCGCCCTGACCTGAATGCAGATCGTATGATGGATTCTGCAGCCAGATTAGAGATGCCGGTGTTTCCCAAGGAGAGATTTATTGATGCAGTGACACAGGTAGTGGCGGCTAATGCAGCATATGTTCCCCCTTACGGAAGCGGTGCGACTCTGTATCTGCGTCCCTATATGTTCGGAACCAACCCTGTGATCGGTGTAAAGCCTGCGGATGAATATCAGTTCCGTATTTTCTGTACCCCTGTAGGTCCTTACTTCAAGGGCGGCGTGAAGCCTTTGACTCTCCGCATCTGTGATTTTGACCGTGCGGCTCCCAATGGTACAGGCCACATCAAAGCCGGACTGAACTATGCAATGAGCCTGCATGCCATCGTAGATGCACATCATCAGGGTTATGATGAGAATATGTATTTGGATTCCAAGACAAGAACCAAGGTAGAAGAGACCGGCGGTGCCAACTTCCTGTTCGTGACGAAGGATAACAAGGTGGTAACTCCTAAGTCTTCCACGATCCTACCTTCCATTACCAGAAGAAGTCTTTTGTATGTGGCGAAAGAGTATCTGGGTCTGGAGGTGGAAGAGAGAGAAGTATATGTAGAAGAGTTAAAGGATTTTGCTGAGTGTGGTCTGTGTGGTACGGCAGCAGTGATCTCACCTGTAGGAAAGATTGTGGATCATGGTAAAGAAATCTGCCTGCCCAGCGGTATGACTGAAATGGGTACTACTACCAAGAAGCTGTATGATACTCTGACCGGTATCCAGATGGGTAGAATTCCTGCTCCCGAAGGATGGATTCATGTAATTAAATAAGGGATTGGTTTGTGACCAATATATAACAAAAGCTTCAGATGCCCGTAAGTGGGTGTTTGGAGCTTTTTTGGGTGCGCTGGTGACGTTCAGGCGCGCCGTTCGTAAACTTGCCCTAGTGACGTTCAGCCGCGCCCATTCGCAAAACCGCCCCTATAAGGGGCTCTCCGCTGCTTCGCAGCTGCTTTTTGCTCATATGCGGGCGCTCCCTTAGAGACAATGCATGGATGAAAATTCGTGCGAGCACGATTTTCATCCGTGTATCGTCTCTGGCTGAACTGTCATGGAAAGAAAACGGGTAAAAAATGGAAAACAAGGTTGTAAAATGGAAAGATGTATGTTATGATAAATATAAAGCAGAAGGAATGTTCAATGAGATGGAGGATGCAATATGACGGTGGAAGAAATGAGAGAAATTAAGAAGGCAAAGGGTTATACATATGAACAGATTGCAGAGAAGTCCGGTGTGCCGTTGGGAACTGTACAGAAGATATTCAGTGGAGAGACGCAGTCGCCCAGATATGCTACTCTACAGGCATTGGAAGCTGCTTTTCGAGAGGAGAAAGTGTCATACTATTTTGATGACAGTAAGGGTAGCGGTGTGGAAGAGAGTGCCCTTTACAGGGTTGCAAAGAAACAGGGGGATTATACGATAGAAGACTACTACGCACTGCCGGAGGAGCGTCGGGTGGAGTTGATTGATGGTGTGATCTATGATATGAGTTCCCCTTCTTTTGTACATCAGGGTGTGGCTGGAGAGGTTTACCTACAAATTGCCAATTTTATCAGGTATAGTAAAGGGGAGTGTATTGCCAGAATTGCTCCTATAGATGTGCGCTTGGACTGTGATAATAAGACAATGGTGCAGCCGGATGTGCTTGTGATATGTGACAGGAGCAAGATTAAACGCTGGGGAATTATGGGGGCACCTGATTTTGTGCTGGAAGTACTTTCTAAATCTACGAAGAGTAAGGATTCCCTGACCAAGACGTCAAAGTATGCAGCGGCCGGAGTGAGGGAGTATTGGATCATTGACCCTTATAAAAAGAAGCTGTTGGTGTATGATTTTGAAAATGATTCCTGGCCTGCATTATATGGCTTGCATGGGAAGATACCTGTAGGAATTTATCAGGGCAGATTAGAGATTGATCTGGACATGGTTGCAGAGGCGATACAGGATTATCCTGACGGAGGACGAGATGAGGTTTTTACACACGAGTGATTTGCATATTGGAAAGAAACTGTTCGAGTTATCCATGCTGGAAGAGCAGAAGCATGCGCTGGAGCAGATATATGATATAGCGTTGTCAGAGAAAGTGGATGCAGTGATCATAGCAGGTGACGTGTATGACAGAGCAGTTCCTTCTGTGGATGCAGTAAGTGTTCTGGATGACTTTCTCACAAGTCTGGCAGAGGCCGGGATACCTGTGATCATGATCAGCGGTAATCATGACTGTGGGGAGCGAGTGGCGTTTGCGGATAGGATTCTGGAGCGTCAGGGGCTGTATATAGCAGGCGATTATGATGGCCGGTTGAAGGATGTGGTATTGACAGATGAATGGGGGAAGGTACATTTTATCTGTATGCCATTTGTAAAGCCGGCAGTGGCAGAGGCCCAGACAAGTGCACAGGCTGTGGAGAAGATGTTATCCGGAGTGCCAATGTTGGTCTCTTCAGTGGAAGGGCTTGCTGTTTCAGACAGATATGTGCTTGTGACACATTATTTTGTAACAGGAGAGCAGGGAGAGGAGCCGCAGCTGTCGGATTCAGAGACAGCGGTCAATGTGGGAGGACTGGACAACGTTCCGGCATCCTTGTTTCAGAATTTTTCTTACGTTGCGTTGGGACATATTCACAAGCCTCAACGTATCGGAAAGGGCAATGTATATTATTGTGGTTCTCCGGTGAAATACTCTTTTTCTGAGGCGCTGCAGGAGAAGGGGGTTAATCTTGTGGATATAGATGGACAAGGAGCTGTGAAGGTTCGGAGGAAATTATTAGCTCTTGTCCATGATATGCGCTGTATCAGAGGAAAACTGGCAGATCTGATGGCAGCAGCACAAACAATTGAGCCTGAGCAGGAAGAATATATTAAGAGTGCATTTTCAGCAGAAGATTACCTGCAGGTGACTTTGACAGACACGGAGGAATTGTTGGATCCTTTAGTAACGCTTCGAAGTGTTTATCCCAATGTGCTTCAGATTATAATGGAAAAGAATCTTTCTTTTACAGAGACCGAATACGAAAGCAGATTAACCGGAAAACGGAAAAGTACAGTGGAGCTTTTTTGCAATTTTTATGAGATGTTGAAAGGGGAACCGTTAGATGAAGCAAGAAGGCACTATGTAGAGGAAGCTGCAAGGGAGGCAGAAAGCGAATGAGACCGATCAAATTGGTGTTGAGCGGCTGGGGACCGTATCGAGATAAAGTTACGATTGATTTTGATACTTTTGATGGACAAGGACTTTTTCTGATCACCGGACCTACCGGTGCGGGTAAGACCACTTTGTTTGATGCTATGACTTATGCATTATATGGCGCGTTAAGTGGAGAGATGCGTGATAAGGAACGTGGCAGTGTCAGAAGTGATTTTGCTTCGGAGGATATACCCACCTTTGTGGAACTTGTGATGGAGCATGGCGGTCAGAAGTATGAGATCGTCAGGAATCCCAAGTATCTGCGTCCGAAGAAGCGTGGAAAAGGAAACGGTGGTTTTGTAGAAGAGAAGGAGAATGCTACTCTGAAATGTGCTGACGGAACTGTGATCGAAGGGGTTAAGGAAGTGAATGCGAAGCTTCTGGAAGTGCTGGCACTTGACTATAGCCAGTTTAAGCAGATTTCCATGATCGCGCAGGGAGAGTTTGCAAGGCTTTTGACAGCGCCGCCCAAGGATAAGACCCGGATCTTTCGGGAACTTTTCGGAACCGGTGTCTATGACCGATTTACACTTTCGCTTGGGAATCGGGCTAGAAAACTGTATGCCCAGGTGATGGAACAGAAACATAAGCTGGAAGAGGACATTCGTGTATTGACGGTAGGGCTTGAGGTGTCAGACTGGAGCCGGGAGCGCAAGGAACAGTTGCTGACTTTGACACAGGCAACTTATTGGAATTATGCAGAAATAAGAAGCTGTATGGACGCTATGGAGGGAGAGGCTTGTGAGGAAGAGCACAAGGCAAAGCAGACCTATGGAGAGGCCGAAAAAGCAGTGGAGCATTTAACCAAGCACTTGACTAAGTGGAAAGAGGAGAATCGCAGAATTGAACAATTTCGAAAGGTTTCTGAAGAGCGGGAAATACTTCTTGGTCTTTCGAAGGAATATGCCGAGAAAGAATGGCTTTTGAAAAAGGCTGTCAACGCAGGGCTGGCAGAGGTGGCACAAACAAAGGCACAGCAAAGTGCACAGGCAGTTTTGAGGAATAGAGAAGAACAAAAAGTTTTGCTTATGGAGCGTGAGGCACTTATACAGGAGAAGAGAACACTCGCGTCTGTAGCTGACAGGAGGGATCAGATAGAGGCGGTTCTAAAGGTAATGGCTGATCTGGAAATTGATGTAAGAGAACAGGAACAGCTGGAGCGCACCCATAAGAATAAAGAGGCAAGCTTCTTGGAAGGACAGAAGATTTATCTTGAGAAGGAGAATAAGAGCATACACTGTCAACATCAATACGAAGAGAGTGACAGGCAACAAAAATTGTGTACCATTGGTCTGGCTGTGAGTACGCTTCAGGAAGGACAGCCTTCTACGGTCTGCGGTTCTGTGAATCATCCTTCTCCTGCCAATGTGAGAGAAGATTCTGTTACAAAAGAGGAATTGGATGCATTAAAGAAGCAGTGGGAGATGGCTTTGGAGGATGCAAGAAAGCATCATGAAAAGGTAATAGAAATCAAGACTCAGATTAACATGTTGCATGAGAATCTGGACAGTCTGGCAAAGATTATCAAAGAAAAAGAGCAGTTTTTGAGAAAACAAAGAAGTAAAGTGGTGCAGGAATATCTGTCAATGCCGTCTTCTTTCCAAGCCCAAAACAGATTTCAGAAAGAAATGGTTCGTTTTCACGAGATTCAGACATTATTGGAAGAGAAGGAGCGTCAGCTGGCTTCGTTGAAATCAGGAGAGGAGTTATGCATACAACAGGAAAAAGAGGATGCGTTATTATTCCGGGAAGCATTGACACAATACGGTTTTCGCAGTAAAGTAGAATATGAGCGGTCTAAAATGACAAGAGAGGACAGGGAAGCACTGGATAAGGATATCAGAGAATACCATAGAAAGGAAGCGGCGAACAGGGAGTTATATGAACATCTGAAGGCTTCTGTCAAAAGCACCACAGTGAGGGATCTGACCTCATCTGAAGAGGAGCTGGATCGGCTCCGACAATTGAGAAAATCGGCATTGGAAGGGCAGAAGAACTGGAACAGGCATCTGATAGATGTCCGTAAGACCAAGCAGCTGATGCAGTCCAGACAGGAGCTGATGGAGGAGAAAGAAAGAGAGTATGGTTATGTCAAAGATCTGGAGAACATGGCTTGCGGTAATAACTCCGGAAAGCTGGTCTTTGAACAGTATGTTCTGGCCGGATATTTTGAAGAAATACTGCGTGCGGCAAATCTCAGATTCAGAAAGATGACATCAGGGCGATATGAGATGTCCAGAGTAGGGCAGGTAGGAGACGGTCGTGTGAAAGACAATCTGGAAATTCAGGTTATGGATCATTATACCGGGAAGTATCGTTCTGTCAGAACCCTGTCCGGTGGTGAGTCGTTTAAGGCGTCTTTAGCACTTGCCTTGGGTATGAGCGACGTGATTCAGGCCATGAGCGGCGGTATCCGGGTAGATACGCTGTTTATTGATGAAGGTTTTGGAGCACTGGACAGTGAGTCTCTGGATCAGGCCTGTGAGACGCTGATGAGCCTTGTGGAGAAGAACAGGCTGATCGGTATTATTTCTCATGTGCCGGAGCTGTCAGAGCGTATTGACAGGCAGCTTGTGGTGGAGCGTACACCGGCAGGAAGTACGGTGAAGGTGGTTCGTTAGGAAGGAAAGAAATGATCAGATTAAGAAAGAAATTATTAATAAATTTTTTAATGGGAGTGTTATGCGTGGTCATGCTTGCAGCTTGTGGGAAAGACGGAAGTGGAACAAAAGTAGTATTTACCACAGGGACAGGTAAGGATGAGGTGTTTCGGATCAAGGATGAAATCTGCAGGAAAGAGGAGCTGATGGTC
>JAZRJO010000274.1:0-4790 GCA_045645825.1 Acetatifactor sp.
CCTTTCCGACAAAATATGCATCTATTTCAAGCTATACTGTAATGGAGAAAGGGGTAGAGAGGTGTATTACGAAATATACATAGACAGCCTTTTGCTGTTGAATTTTGTGATGAATTTGTATTGTCTGGAGATGGTAAATATTATCCTGCTGCGAACTGCCACCCGCAGAAGGGTATATATAGGTGCCGCTCTGGGCGCTTGTTTGTATCTGCTTCCCTTTCTGATTCCGGGTGTAGGATGGATCAAGGCTGCTATATTATTTCCCGCTTCTGCGGCAATGATGATTATAACAGTCTTTGGTCCCTGTCATATTAAAGCCTTTTGGCAGGTTGCAAGGTTATTGCTGACAGTTACTTTTCTCTTGGGCGGTGCGCTCTTGTGTTTGCTGCGTTTTATACCGGGAGATGAAACACCGATAAAAGGTCTTTTAGGAATCATGGGACTGGGTGCGCTGGTATTCATGGAAGTGTCCCATATGATACAGCGCAAGATGCAGTCTCATTTGTGTAAGGTAGAGTTGATAGGAAAGGGTGCCAGGATAACGGTGAATGCCCTTATGGACACAGGAAACAGTCTTATAGAGCCTGTTAGCGGTAAACCTGTATGTATTTTGGAAAAAAGCGTTTTTGAGGGCTTGTGGAGAACCGGCAGTCCGGAAGGTTTTCGGGTAATCCCATATCATAGCGTTGGAAAGAAACGGGGAATCCTCTATGGATACCTGGTGCCGGAGATAAAGATCAACAATAACGGTCTTATAAAGAGCTGTAAAAATATTTATATCGGAATTGTGGAAGGTGAAATTGCTCAGTCAGGCGGATATTGTATGATTCTAAATCCTATGATGCTTTATGCCGGGCAAAGGGAGCATTCTGAGCAGGGGCAAAGTAAAAAGCCCAAGTTGGAGGTATGACATGATAATAAAAATAGCCATTCCCGGGAAACTGCAATTTAAGATGATGCGCCGGGAAAATATATTGTTACCGAAGAAAGGGGATATTCATTACATAGGAGGTGCAGAGGTGCTTCCGCCCCCGCTTGAGGTGGATAAAGAGACAGAGGTCATAAGTGGTCTGGGAACAGAATATGAGGATGAAGCCAAATCCATTCTGATAGAGCATAATTTACGGCTGGTGGTCTATATTGCCAAAAAATTTGACAATACAGGTGTAGGTGTGGAGGATCTGATCTCTATCGGTACCATAGGTCTGATCAAGTCCATCAATACCTTCGATCCTGAGAAAAAAATTAAGCTTGCCACGTATGCATCCCGCTGTATCGAAAATGAGATTCTGATGTATCTGCGAAGGAATAATAAGACCAGGCTGGAAGTTTCTATTGATGAGCCGTTGAACGTGGATTGGGACGGAAATGAACTGCTGTTATCAGATATTCTTGGTACAGATGAGGACGTAATCTATCGGGACCTGGAAAATGAAGTGGAACGCAAGCTTTTAATGAAAGCGGTGGGCAGGCTTTCAGAAAGAGAAAGGACTATCATCAATCTGAGATTCGGTCTGGGAACGAGAGACGGTCAGGAGATGACCCAGAAAGAGGTGGCAAATCTTTTGGGCATTTCTCAATCGTACATATCCCGTTTGGAGAAGAAAATCATGAAACAGCTGAAAAGGGAAATGAGCAGCGTATGACCCGTTGCTCATTTTTCGTATATTGCAAAAAAAGTGCTGGAAAAGAGAGCTGATATGGTATATACTAATTTGTAGAAGTGAAAAGTGGATAAAGAGTGTTGAGGATAGAAAAATGATTCGGCGTGAAGATATATTGTCAATGGATTACTTAGATAAAACAGAATTTACCGGTTGCCACCAGGGTATGCGGTATCGTCTGGAGGGGATCAGCGGGGAAGATGGAAAACAGTTAAAGGTGACGGTGTGGCCTGAACCTTTTAATTTTTGGAAAACTTCTGAAGAGAAAAAACAGAGTGCTGTGTTTGTCTTTGCAGAAGAAGGGGTGGCGGAAGCAGTGAACTGGATGAATGAGCGGTTTGAGAAAGATCAAGAGCTGTGGGATCATTCCTGGGACAGATGGACGGACTATAAGATGGAGTAAGTTATGATAAAATATTTAATGAGAGATTTATTGTCTGCACTGCGTTTCCTGCCATGGGGAATCGGGGCAGGTGTGGTTGTTGCCATGATCTTAAACAAGATGAATGTTAGGCGTGTCCATGCAGGAAGAAAGTCAGTACCGGCCCCTGCAGTAGTGTGCTTTTATATGTATGTGGTGATTCTTATGATGATCACCTTTTTCTCCAGAGAAAGCAGTTTAGGCAGGAGAATCGACTTGGAACTGTTCTCTACCTGGGGGATTAATGACAGGAATAATGCTTATGTGATAGAAAATGTACTTTTGTTTATTCCCTATGGGATGGTATGCCCCTGGTATCTGAAAAAGGCGCGGCATTTTGTATCTTGCACTGCGCTGGGGCTTCTGACCAGTCTTTTCATTGAATGGTTACAGCTTGTGGCAGGGAGAGGAGTATTTCAGATCGATGACATCCTTACCAATATGTTGGGAAGTATGATCGGATATCTGATATTTAGGATTTTTGCAGGCTGATCAGAAGCACCGGGGAAATTTGAGGTTATGCTGTAAGATAAGTGCGCATAGTTTGCAGGGCGTTTTTTTCCAGTCTGGACACCTGAGCCTGAGAAATGCCGATGATATCAGCCACTTCCATTTGTGTCTTTCCTTCAAAGAATCGGAGAGAAATGATCTCGTGTTCTCTTGTGTTTAATTTTTTCATAGCTTCACTTAAGGAGAGATGCTCTACCCAAGTCTCTTCTTTGTTTTTTTTATCGCTGATCTGATCCATGACATAAAGGGTGTCGCCGCCGTCTGTATAAATGGGCTCATAGAGGCTCATAGGGTTTTGGATAGCATCCATAGCGTAGACAATGTCTTCTTTGGAGATACCAATCTCAGTGGCGATCTCTTCGATGGTAGGCTCCTTCAAGTTCTTGCGAGTGAGGTTTTCGCGGGCGTAAATCGCTTTGTAGGCGGTATCCTTTAAAGAACGGGAAACTCTGATAGAGTTGTTATCTCGAAGGAATCGGCGTATCTCACCTATGATCATGGGCACAGCATAAGTGGAAAATTTTACATTTAGGGAGGAATCGAAGTTGTCAATGGCTTTAATAAGTCCGATACACCCAATCTGAAACAGGTCGTCCACGTTTTCATTACTGGAAGAAAAGCGCTTGATGACGCTTAAGACCAGGCGCAGATTGCCTTCAATATATTTTTCCCTGGCTTGCCTGTCACCAGCTTCGATTTGGGTAAAAAGCGCCTCCTTCTCTTCAGCCTTTAAGAGTGGAAGCTTTGATGTATTTACGCCGCAGATTTCTACTTTTCCTTGTGCCATAATCCTACGTTTCCTCACTTTCCTTTGCCTTTTTTGCACGTTAGAAATTGTCTATTTATCTTTGGCACAAAAACTATTGATATCAGTATGCGCGATTCTAGGTCAGGATATACTTTCCATGAAAAAAAAGGAAGAGCTGTGAATTGTGATGAAAAGAGTATACCAAGGAGGAAAGAGAGAATATAATAATAAAAAGCTTAGGAGTATCATATGCTTTTTTCTGAATTCAAGTGTAAGGATGTAATAAATATCAGAGATTGCAAGAAATTAGGCAGGGTATGTAATGTGGAATTTGATCCATGCTCGGGTTGTATTTGCAAGATTATGGTGCCGGGAGAGAGTAAATTATTTAGTTTTTTGAGATGTGAGCCGGAAATCACCATTCTCTTTAAAGATATCCGTCAAATAGGACCGGATATCATATTAGTAGATATCAAGTGTTGAGAATTGTTTTGGTTGACATTGTTTCACAAATCCAGTAAAATAATATAAAAGAAAAATAGTAACTTGTTACAAGGAGGTACCAATGAAGTGTCCTTACTGCAGCCATGATAATACCAGGGTCATTGATTCCAGGCCGGCGGAAAACAATGCTATCAGGAGAAGAAGAGCTTGTGATGAATGTGGGAGGCGTTTTACCACATATGAGAAGGTGGAGACGATTCCGCTGATCGTTATCAAGAAGGATGAGAATAGAGAAACTTTTGACCGCATTAAGCTGGAGGGCGGTATTCTTCGTGCCTGTCACAAGCGTCCCGTAAGTGCGGAGCAGATCTCTAATCTTGTGAATGATGTAGAGAATGAACTGTATGATATGGGAGCATTGGAAATTCCTTCCCAGACCATAGGTGAAATGGTGATGAATAAGATGAAGGAGTTGGATGCTGTGGCATATGTGCGTTTTGCTTCTGTATACAGAGAATTTAAAGATATCAATACTTTTATGGATGAGTTGAAGAGTGTACTGAAGTAGCAGGTTATAAAAGAAGTGGCGAAAGGGTGTTAAAACTGCAGCACTGACGTGGGTTGGTAAGTGTTGCAGTTTCCAGATTTTTATATATTGCAATGAAAAGAGGGTCAGGCATGTTAGAACGTTTTTATCCGGACAGGGAAGCAGATACTGCATATGAGATAGATTATGAGGAATTATTCGGGCAGGGTTATAGGGGGATTATTTTTGACGTGGACAATACGCTGGTTCCTCATGGCACCCCGGCAGATGAACGGGCGATCTCACTTTTTAACCGACTTAGCAGTGTGGGCTTTCAGACCGTTCTTCTCTCCAACAATAAGGAGCCCAGAGTGAAAAGCTTCAGTGAAACTGTGGGCACAAAGTACATATTTAGTGCAGGAAAACCGGGCATTGCAGGTTATAGACGTGCTATGAAGCTTATGGGTACGACACCTG
>JAZRJO010000275.1:0-4677 GCA_045645825.1 Acetatifactor sp.
TACTACCACCCCATCGCCGGGTGCTATCATCCGGTGCTTGTCTATAAATGTCTTAACTTTCTGTTCTATGGTATCTACATGTCTCATACTATTTACTATAGCTGTTTCCCCACAGAAAATCAAGCATTTTCCCAAATTCCCAGCACAATGACTGTCATATCGTCCTGAATCCGCCCCCCGCTTAAGTGTAAAACAAACTGCAGAATCCGTCTGGCAATCTCTTTGGGGTTCTGTTCCTTCACTGACTCAATGATCTGCCGCATAGTTTCCTCATATCGGTTTTGTCCCAAAGCATCCAGCACACCGTCAGTCATCATGACAATATAATCCCCATCCTGCACCTTTCCCCGGATCACTTCAGGAGATTCTATGGGGAAAATACCCATGGGCAGGCTGGGACTTTCAATCTGTTCCACCGTGTGCTCTCTTTTCAAAAAAGAGGCAGCCCCACCAATCTTATAAAAAGAGCAGGTACCATCGTATAAATCCAGATCGCATAGGTCTAACGTGGACATATTCTGCTTGTCCGGCCTTGATAATAGAGCATTGTTGATCAATTTCAGAGACCCTTCCAGAGAATATCCTGTCTCAATCATTTTTTCCATCAGGTCCAGGATCCATGTACTGTCCCGGGAAGCTTTCTCCCCCGATCCCATACCATCCGACAGAAGCACGGTCAATTTCCCTTTTTCCGATTCAATAATAGAATAATTATCCCCTGAAATGGTCTCTTCCTCTTTCACAGCCTTGGCTACCCCGGATAATACCACATACGCCGCCTCCTCCACAAACACAAAACTGCGGGTTTCCTCATCAATCTGATAAGGACTGGCTACCGATACTTCCAGTCTCCTATTCAGCAGAACCGACAGCATGTCTGCTACCTGTTCACTACTGCAGCCGTGATCTCTTCTGGTGTACATGGACATACCGATGGCAGTCCGCTCACCGGGTCGCTCTATGTAATATACGTCTGTGACTATGATTCCCTCCTGCTTTAGTCCATGGACCACCGCCCGTCTTTTTTTTTCCTCCAAGGGCCTTAGCCTAAACACCTCCGTAGCCACCTTGTCCATGATCCGGGCCATCTCATTCAGATTCCCACACAACAACTGCTGACTGTCCCAGAAACGTCTGGCCTCCAGTACAGAATCCCTGTCCTCCTGATTCTCTGATATGGCAAAACTACCATCCATAGTCCTGGCCAGCTCTCTGAAAGAGTCTGCATAGGTCAGAAGCCTTCTTCTTCCATATTCTGATACTTCCAGTAATCTGGAATCCTCTGTTTGCAACTTTGTTTTCACTTACTACCTCATTTCTGCCACTGCCTCTGCCAAACAGCGTCCTTTTTAAAGGTAGTATATCCCCATTGCCATATGTTTTTTGTCAAAATGTGGCGGGGTTTTCAGAATTTTATCCGACAAAAAAAGCAGATATGATCTCTCACATCTGCCTACATTTATTCTTCTTGTTTAAAAATAATCTCATCATCGTACACCAGTCCCAACTTCTCCTTGGCCACTTCCTCTGCGTACCTCTTGGTCTGTGTATATTTGCGGAACTCCTGAATCTCCTGCTGCCGCTGTTCTTCATCCGCGATCTTTTCTTCCAGCTGCTCCTGTTTCACAGTATAGGTATCCAGTTTCCTCTGCAATTCCATACTTCTTACCCATACCGCTACCAATATCATCACCACTACTATGGATACCAGAAACATACTGAATCTGTTCTGACGCCTCTTGCGATATGCAATCTTCCTTCTTGCCATTGTGCAAGTCCCCTTCCGAATGACAATGCTACTATTTCTTACATATTATCATTGTAAGCACTTTTTTCACAGCCGTCAACCTCTTTTTCGCAAAATTAAAAATTGTTCTATTGCCACGGGCTGCCGTGTGAGCCGCTTTGCCTGCCGTGCGTCTTGCTGCACTTGCTGCCAATTTCACAGGTCTGAATAGTAAACCCAGCACTCTGCCAATCATTTTGAATAGTTTGCCAAGCAGCAGTGAAATGTACTTTACCAAAAATCTGCTGAGCGTCTTGGTGTAAAGAAACATTCCCAGTAGTGCCCCCAGCACAGCAAACCACCTGAGCGTGCCGTTGCTCACATGATACATCAGCAAAAAAACTTCCACTGCGCTAAATCCCCAGAACACCAGATCTTCCACAGATATCCAGAAAATATTATGTGGAATTACCCGGCGCAGGATACGCAGCAGATCATATACGAAGGTAATGAAAATGCCCATCAAAAGTGCATACAGCATAAACAGCGTTTCTTCCGCCATACAGCCTCCCCGCGCCACTTATAGCAGCTTTCTCAGCGGAATAGTCTGGATAGCAGAGATTCGCCCTTACCGGCGCTTGTAGCCACATCAGAATAGGTGAAGCTGTCTATCTTACCGTCAATATCAACCTCTCCCTTATCCAGCGTCAGACGGTTTACATGCAGATCATCCCCCTTGATCATCAGCATTCCCTGCTCCGTTTCCAGGAGAATCTCATGTATATCAAAAGAAAGCACGTCATTTACTCCATTGATGGTACATGTCCTTCGATTGAGCATCGTCACCTTGTGCATCCGTGCTCCTGTGTTGTTCAAATCCTCCATAAGGCCCTCCTTTTTACCGCTTTGTCTCTGTTCAGTATATGAGCGGTGGGAGGAAAATATGACCGGAATGCATATTATATATAGCGGAATAATTCTTTGGCTTCTTCCTTGCGTACAGTTTCCTGGACATCCAGAACTTGTACCTTCACATCCTTGTTACCGAAAGAGATAGTGATGATATCGCCTTCCTTCACATTCGTTGATGCCTTGGCAGGCTTGTCGTTGATCAAAACACGACCGCTGTCGCAGGCCTCATTGGCAACTGTTCTCCTTTTGATCAGGCGGGATACTTTCAAGTATTTGTCTAGTCTCATAAGTTCTCCTTTATAACAGAACAGAGAACCCTTACAGGTTCTCTGTGGTAATCAAGTTACACAAAATTTATACGCACCACTCTCAAAATTAAGCGTTCAGTGCATCCTTTAAAGCCTTACCGGCTTTGAACTTAGGAGACTTGGAAGCTGCAATCTTCATAGGCTCGCCGCTCTGAGGATTTCTGCCTTCTCTTTCAGCTCTGGCAGATACTTCAAATGTACCGAAACCAACTAACTGAACCTTTCCGTCTTTCTTTAATTCTTCAACAACAACATCAGTAAAAGCCTTTAATGCTTTCTCTGCGTCTTTCTTAGAGATACCAGCCTGTTCAGCCATTGCTGCAACTAATTCTGTCTTGTTCATGTTCAACTCCTCCTGTAATGAGTTATCTGTTTTATAATGTGTAAATAGATGCTTCCGGTTACACCTGCACTTTCAATGCCGCATTCCGTTAAAACGTCTATAAATATATATATCTGTTTTTACAGGTTTTGTCAAGGGGTTTTTTAATATCCAGTTCAGCCAGAGGCGAAAAATAGATGAAAATCGTGCTCGCACGAGTTTTCATCTATTTTTCGCCTCTGAGGGAGCGCCCCGCTAATGAGCAAAAAGAGCTGCGAAGCAGCGGAGAGCCCCAAAGGGGCGGTTTTGCGAATGGGTGCGGCTGAACGTCACTAGGGCAATTCTACCCACCCCCCTAAAAAGTCCGAAAAACCGCATCCAGAAAATGCTGCTTCAAAGGCTCCTGCTCCAACAACTTATTTAATTTCTCCAGATTCCGCTCCGGAATCCAAGCCTTACGCGAATTAAAATAAAAATTCACTATCTTCCAAAACTTCTCAGGATACGCCAAACGATAATACAGGTCAATTCTGGAATACGCCGAAATCGGCCGAATTTCCTCATATGCTTTGATCAGCTCCGTACCCAAGGCTATGGACCAGTTACTTTTCTCCAAAAGCTTGCGCAAAAGCAGGTATAGATCCCTGATAGGATTGTCACAGACACATTTTTCAAAATTCAGTATGTACCAGTCTCTTTCGCCCTTGATAATATTGTGATATTGGTAATCACCATGGCATAAGCAGCTACATTCCGGCTGGCCTTCCTGAAGATGACTGTACTGTTGCCATTGCTCCGTGATCTCCAAGGCCTGATCCAGAAACAGACCAAAGGTCTGCTGCAGGCTGATCTCAAACCAATTCTTCTGACCCTTGGCCTTTAAGAATTTGCGAACCATTTTCAGCTCCCTATTGTGCTTCTCATATTCCTTATGGGGTTGGAACGGCGATATCGGAACATCCCATTCTATGCCTTCCATACTCAGGTGCAGCTTTGCCAGCAGCTTCACGGCCTCCAAACACTCTGTTCTTTCGTATATATTACATTCACGGCCTTCAAACCAGGTTTTCAGCACATATGAGATTCTATCATTATCTTTCACCAACAGGTTGCCTTCTTTGTCAGGTACGATCTGTTCCACCTTTACCCTGCCGTCTTCACTGACCTGCTCTAAAATCCTGTTCTGAAGGGCAATCTTTAGTTCATTTCCCGCATACTCTTTGAAAATCAGGCTTCCTTTATCAGTATCACACAGAATGGCGCCTCTTCCTTTTCTGGTCTTTCGCACCTCCACATCATACTGTTCCAGTAACCCGACTGCCCTGTCATTCACTTGCAAGCCCTCCCACATTATTTTTACTGCCCGCACAAAACGAGCCTAACCTATCTTATGTGGGTGGGTAGGAAAG
>JAZRJO010000276.1:0-1910 GCA_045645825.1 Acetatifactor sp.
CAGGTCGGTTTTCAGGTAATCGATTTCAATATTGGGATAGTTGGCGGATTCTTTTTCAAAAGAATTCTTATCGTAGCTTTTGGTGTCGTAAAACAGGATTTTCATAATTCGTCTCCATTCTAAAGCATTCAATAAGAGTAGTTTTCCATAGTTTATGTATTTTATTACATATTTTGAAAAATTAGAAGTGATGGTCAGACAAAAAGAAGCACCTTGGGGTAAATCCAAAGGTGCTTCTTACGGAGATGGAGGGATTTGAACCCTCGCGCCGGAGACCGACCTACCGCATTTCGAGTGCGGACCCTTCAGCCACTTGGGTACATCTCCAAATTTTGCAATTCGTAACACAATTATTTTATAGCAGTTTTCTATTTTTGGCAACCCCCACAGAAGAAATATTTAATTTTTTTTAATTCTAAGTTGTGGGATTGAACAAAATGGATTATAATGATAGGCAAGGGATTAACAGCAGAATGGAGGAACAGGTATGAAGAGAATCGGTATGTTGACCAGTGGCGGCGATTGTCAGGCGTTGAATGCAGCCATGAGAGGTGTAGTCAAGACTTTGGCAAACAGTGATGAAAAAGTAGAGATTTACGGGTTCCTTGACGGATACAAAGGGCTGATCTACAGTAAGTTCTGTATGTTGACCAGCTCAGATTTTTCGGGCATTCTGACGAAAGGTGGAACAATCTTAGGGACATCAAGAACTCCTTTTAAAACCATTCGGGAGCCGGATGAGAATGGACTTGATAAGGTAGAGGCTATGAAGCAGACGTATTACAAACTGCAGCTGGATTGCCTGGTGATCCTGGGTGGCAATGGTACCCACAAGACGGCCAATCTGCTTAGACAGGAGGGCTTAAATGTGGTGACACTACCCAAGACCATTGACAATGACCTGTGCGGAACGAATATGACCTTTGGTTTCCAGAGTGCAGTAAATATCGCTACCGATGCCATTGACTGTATCCATACCACTGCGGCTTCTCATGGGCGTGTGTTTATTGTTGAGGTGATGGGACATAAAGTGGGGTGGTTGACGCTGAATGCCGGAATGGCCAGTGGTGCGGATATCATCCTGATTCCGGAGATTCCTTACGATATTCAAAAGGTAGTGGATAAGATCGAGGAGAGAGATAAGAATGGCAGCCGTTTTACCATTATCGCGGTGGCAGAAGGTGCGATTTCCAAGCAGGATGCCAAGCTTTCCAAGAAGGAGTACAAGAAGAAAAAAGAGGAATCCCCTTACCCTTCTGTATCTTATGAAGTGGCAGCTGAGATTCAGAAACTGACAGGCCGTGAGGTGCGGGTGACGGTGCCGGGGCATATGCAGAGAGGCGGAAGTCCCTGTCCGTATGACCGTGTATTTGCAAGCCGCCTTGGTTCGGAAGCAGGAAAAATGATATTAGACGGAAAGTATGGTTTTATGGTAGGATATAAGAATCGGGAGATTGTCAGAGTACCTCTGGAGGATGTGGCAGGTAAGTTAAAGACAGTGGATCCGGATGCTTCGATCGTAAAAGAAGCCAAGCTGTTGGGTATCTGCTTCGGCGATTAAGGAATGTGAGGAATTGGTGTTATGTCATATACAGCGCTATACCGTAAGTTCAGACCGGATACCTTCGCAGATGTGAAGGGACAGGATCATATTGTGACCACGCTGAGGAATCAGATTCGGGCCAACCGTATCGGTCATGCGTACTTGTTTACCGGTACCAGAGGAACGGGTAAGACCACGGTAGCCAAGATTTTTGCCAGGACGGTGAATTGTGAGGAACCCACGGAGGATGGACCATGCGGTTCCTGCCGTATCTGCAGAGCCATTGCGGCGGGAGCCAGCATGAATGTGATCGAGATCGACGCGGCTTCCAATAATGGTGTGGACAATATCAGGGAGATCGTGGATG
>JAZRJO010000277.1:0-5527 GCA_045645825.1 Acetatifactor sp.
CCTGCAGAGAGAGACAATGTTACTGTTGAAAATACCCGTGTAGGTCAGATCACTGATTACGACAAGTTGACGCTGGATGTATTCACCAACGAAACCCTGGTTCCTGATGAGGGAGTCAGCTTAGCTGCAAAAGTACTCAGCGAACACTTAATGCTCTTCATCGACCTGTCTGAGAATGCTAAGACCGCAGAGGTTATGATCGAGAAGGAAGATGACGAGAAGGAGAAAGTCCTTGAAATGAGTATCGACGAACTGGAGCTGTCCGTTCGTTCCTACAACTGCTTGAAGAGAGCAGGTATCAATACAGTAGAAGAGCTTACCAACAAGACTTCTGAGGATATGATGAAGGTTCGTAACCTGGGTCGTAAGTCCCTTGACGAAGTTCTTGCGAAGCTGAAAGAGCTGGGCCTTCAGTTGAACCCCAGTGAGGAAATCTAAATTAGATTTCTTTGGAAATCACTAAATTAAAGTAAGATATCCACAGCCGGTAAATCCAAAGCGTACGGCGTGGTTCATCTCTAAGTGGCAAATAAAGCTGGCAGCCAAAGGTTGTCAGTCCACAACAGCATTCGGTAAGTAAGTCCAAAGCGCGTGGCCGGATGTACCATGAATGGAGAAAGGAAAATAAATCATGGCAAAGTACAGAAAACTTGGAAGAACATCTTCCCAGAGAAAAGCATTACTGAGAAACCAGGTAACCGCACTGATCAACAACGGTAAGATCGTTACCACCGAGGCTAAGGCTAAGGAAGTAAGAAAGATCGCTGAAGGTCTGATCGCCCTGGCTATCAAAGAGAAAGACAACTACGAAATGGTAAAAGTTACCGCTAAAGTTCCCGTAAAGGACAAAGACGGCAAGAGAGTAAAAGAAGTAGTTGATGGTAAGAAAGTTACCAAATTCGATACTGTAGAGAAAGAGATCAAGAAGGATCTGCCTTCCAGACTGCACGCAAGACGTCAGATGATGAAGGTTCTGTATCCTGTAGTATCTGTTCCTACCGAAGCAGCAGGCAAGAAGAGAAACACCAAGGAAGTTGACCTGGTAGCTAAACTGTTCGATGAGTATGGCGTAAAGTATGCTGATCGTAAGGGTGGTTACACCAGAATCATTAAGATCGGTCAGCGTAAGGGTGACGCAGCTATGGAAGTAGTTCTGGAGCTGGTATAATCTCTGGATAATTCAAACTGTTATAGGAGTGTTCTGAAAAATTTGTTTTTTCTGAACACTCCTATTGTATTTTTTGCAAGGATTTAGTAGAATAGTGTGGTGAAAGAAGATGAAGTCATTTGCAGGTGTAGTGTAGAGCATGCTGATAAGAGGAATGAGATGGAAATAATAAAGGCAAAAGATGTAGTTTATGAATATATCAGGCGTGACGAGGAAGGTAATATCGAAGGAACCTTAAAAGCAGTGGACGGGGTAAGCCTGAACATTCAGCAAGGGCAGTTCATAGCCATCCTGGGTCACAACGGCTCCGGTAAATCCACCCTTGCCAAGCATATGAATGCCATTCTGTACCCTACGGAAGGCACTGTCTGGGTAGATGGTAAGGACACCAAGGATGAGGAGGAGCTGTGGAACATTCGCCAAACTGCCGGTATGGTATTCCAGAATCCTGACAACCAGATCATCGGTCAGGTGGTAGAAGAGGACGTGGGGTTTGGCCCTGAGAACATGGGTGTTCCCACCAAGGAGATCTGGGAGCGTGTGGAAGAGAGCCTGAAGGTACTTGGAATGTACAAATATCGCAAGCACTCTCCCAATAAGTTATCCGGAGGTCAGAAGCAGAGAGTGTCCATCGCAGGTGTGCTTGCCATGCATCCCAAGTGCATTATTTTGGATGAGCCCACAGCCATGCTGGATCCCAACGGACGCAAAGACGTGATACGGGCTGTGCGTGCACTGAACGATGTGGAGAAGATCACCATCATACTCATCACTCATTATATGGAAGAGACCATTTATGCAGACAAAATATTTGTGATGGATGATGGGAAGATTGCCATGCAGGGTACTCCGCGAGAGATTTTTTCGCAGGTAGATGCGTTAAAAGCCCTTAGGCTGGACGTGCCTCAGGTCACCTTGTTGGCTCATGAACTGAAAAAGAAGGGAATAGACTTGCCTGATGGGATTTTAACCATTGAAGAGCTTGTGGAGGAGCTAAGCAAATGTCACTGATTTTAGAACATGTGAATTATATATATGGAGCAGAGACGCCGCTGGCTATAAAAGCCCTTGACGATATCTGTCTGGAGATACCGGACGGCCAATTCGTAGGGATCATTGGCCATACCGGTTCCGGCAAGTCTACATTAGTGCAACATCTGAATGGATTGGTAAAGGCCACAGAAGGCCGGATTTATTACAATGGTCAGGATATTGATGAAAAAGGCTATGACAGAAAAGCCCTGCGCAGCAATGTGGGGCTGGTGTTCCAGTACCCGGAGCATCAGCTATTTGAAATTGATGTATTTTCGGATGTGTGTTTTGGTCCTAAGAATCTGGGCCTTCCCAAAGAGGAGGTAGAGAAGCGGGCCAAAGAGGCCCTTGCACAGGTGGGCATCACGGAAGAATATTATACTCAGTCGCCCTTTGAGCTTTCCGGAGGCCAGAAGCGTCGGGTAGCTATCGCCGGTGTATTGGCCATGCAGCCCAAGGTACTGATTTTGGACGAGCCCACAGCCGGTCTGGATCCCAAAGGAAGAGATGAAATCCTTCATCAGATCAAGAAGCTGCAGACGGAAACCGGTATGACCATTCTGCTGGTATCTCACAGTATGGAGGACGTTGCAGAATATGTAGACCGCATTATCGTAATGAATCAGGGCCGGGTTATGTTTGACGATGTGCCGAGAGAGGTATTCAGACATTACAAAGAGCTGGAAGAGGTGGGCCTTGCGGCACCACAGGTTACTTATATCATGCATGCCCTGCAGGAAAAGGGGATGCAGGTGGATGTGGACGTGACCACCATTGCAGAGGCTGCCGAGGAGATTGTAAGATGCTTAGAGACATTACATTAGGACAGTATTACCCCGCAAATTCCATCATCCACAGATTGGATCCCAGGGTAAAGCTGGGGGGAACCATACTATATATTCTTTCCTTATTTTTTGTAAAAAACATACTGGGCTACCTGATAGCCGCGCTGTTTCTGGCGCTGGTGATCAGGCTTTCTAAAGTACCTTTCAAATTTATGATAAAGGGTATGAAGACCATACTTTTCCTTTTGTTGATCACGGTGGTATTTAACTTGTTTTTGACTCAGGGAACGCCGATCGTGACATTTTTCGGTAAGGTAAGTATCACCTATGAAGGTCTGGAACTTGCTATATTTATGGCTATCCGGCTGACTTTCCTGATCATCGGTTCCTCTGTCATGACGCTGACGACCACACCGAATAACCTGACAGATGGCATGGAGCGGATGCTGCGCCCCCTAAAAGTTTTGCGTGTACCGGTACATGAGGTAGCCATGATGATGTCCATAGCCCTGCGTTTTATTCCTATTTTACTGGAGGAGACGGATAAGATCATGAAAGCCCAGATTGCCAGAGGTGCAGATTTTGAAAGCGGCAATCTGCTTCAGAGAGCCAAGTCCATGGTGCCCCTGTTAGTGCCTCTGTTCATTTCAGCCTTCCGTCGTGCCAACGATCTGGCCATGGCCATGGAAGCCAGATGTTACCGTGGCGGTGACGGACGAACCAAGATGAAGCCCCTGGTTTATGAGAAAAAGGATTATCTGGCGTATGTTGCTCTTGCGGTATACCTGGTGATCAGCATCGGAATAGGAAGAATGGTATGAGTGAGCAGAAAAGAATCCGTCTGACAGTAGCCTACGACGGTACCAATTATCATGGCTGGCAGATTCAGCACAATGGAATCACCATAGAAAGTGAATTAAACAGATGTCTTACGGATTTATTCCGTGAGCCCATAGAAGTCATCGGCGCCAGCAGAACAGACTCCGGTGTCCATGCTATGGGCAATATCGCTGTTTTCGACACCACCGCCCCTATGCCGGCAGACAAGATTGCCTATGCTCTGAACCAACGCCTGCCGGAAGACATCCGCATACAAAAGTCAGAAGAAGTTCCCTCAGACTGGCACCCCAGACACGTAGAGAGCCGCAAGACCTATGAATACCGCATATACCGCGGACGTTTCCCTATGCCTGTCAAACGCCTGTATTCCCTGTTTACTTACCACACATTGGATGTAAACAGAATGCGCGAAGCAGCTGCTTATCTGGAAGGAGAGCATGATTTTAAAAGCTTTTGTCAGGCAGGAGCGCAGGTGCAGTCCACTGTGCGCACCATATACAGCGTTGAAGTGCTGGAGCGGGGAGACGATCTGGTCATCCGCATCTGCGGTAACGGTTTCTTATATAACATGGTACGGATCATTGCAGGCACTCTAATGGAGGTGGGACAAGGCAAAAAAGAACCCACAGACATCATTCGTATTCTGGAGGCAAGAGACCGACAGAGCGCAGGCCCTACTGCACCGGCGCATGCTTTGATGCTGGTAAAATATGAGTATCCTTAAATTATTATTTTTATTGGAATTTTCTTGAAAATGGGTCTTGACACAACTGTCATGTTATAGTAAAATACATCAGTGTGACAATGTTTCGAAACGCCAAGCCAAAGCCCCGGCGAAGCATTTGAGATATAGTAAATAAGCCGTTCTGGAGAGTTCTAAGTTGTAGCCGGACATCTGCAACTTAATCTTGAAAGAGCAATCGACAAGTCGAAAGACAAAGTAATATGGAGGAAACATAATGAAAACATTTATGGCTAGCCCAGCTACAATCGATAGAAAATGGTATGTAGTAGACGCTACAGATATGACTTTAGGCCGCCTGGCTTCTGAAGTTGCAAAAGTTTTAAGAGGTAAGAACAAAGCAATCTTTACCCCTCACATCGACACAGGTGATTATGTGATCGTTGTAAACGCTGAGAAGATCAAAGTAAGCGGTAAGAAGTTAGACCAGAAGGTTTATTACAATCATTCCGACTATGTAGGCGGTATGAAAGAGACCACTCTGAGAGAGAAATTAGCAAAGAAGCCCGAGCAGGTTGTTGAGCTTGCAGTTAAGGGTATGCTTCCCAAAGGACCTTTAGGAAGACAGATGTACACCAAACTTTACGTATATGCAGGACCTGATCACAATCATGCTGCTCAGAAGCCTGAAGTACTGACATTCTAAGGGACAGGAGGAAAACGAATCATGGCTAATACAGAAAGATACTACGGAACAGGTAGAAGAAAGAAATCCATCGCCAGAGTATATTTAGTACCTGGTACCGGTAATGTAACCATTAACAAGAGATCCATGGACGAGTACTTCGGTCTTGAGACCCTGAAAGTAATCGTTCGTCAGCCTCTGGTTGCTACCGAGAATGCTGATAAATTTGACGTAATCGTTAACGTACACGGTGGCGGATACACCGGCCAGGCTGGTGCTATCAGACACGGTATCGCAAGAGCACTGCTTCAGGCAGACGCTGACTTCAGACCCGT
>JAZRJO010000278.1:0-3122 GCA_045645825.1 Acetatifactor sp.
ATAAAGAATCCGCCCACTTATCATGGTCATACATACATTAGACTTACTGCCACTGTATACCAGATTCTTCGGTATATTATGAATGGGCTGCATAAGTCGGATCGTAGCCATGTCGTTCTGTGGGCCAAGGAGTTGTTCCTGAGTATTGTCTTCCTAAGACCGCTTGGCCTCCGACTTCATTTTGATAAAGAATCCGCCCACTTATCATGGTCATACATACATTAGACTTACTGCCACTGTATACCAGATTCTTCGGTATATTATGAATGGGCTGCATATTGGGCTGATGCAGATCGATCATGATGATATCAGCCTTTTTCCCCACGGAAAGCACATCACAATCCTCAAGCCCCATGGCCTTAGCACCATTTACTGTGGCCATTTGCAATACCTTTGAGGCATCCATACTGGAAGCATCCTGCTCCCTAAGCTTGCTTAAGCCTGTCACCAGGAACATCTCCCGGAACATATCCAGACAATTATTACTGGCAGGACCATCGGTTCCAATGGCTACCGGAATCTTCTTTCTGATATATTCTGCAATGGGCGCAATACCGCTGGCAAGCTTGGTATTAGAGCCGGGATTGGTGATCACATACATACCATGCCTTGAGAACACTTCCATATCCTCTTCAGTCATATGTACACAGTGATAACCACCGCCGCCATATTCAAACATTCCAAGGGAATCCAAGAACGTCGCCGGCGTTAAACCATACTTTTTTTTACATTCTTCCACTTCCCTGACAGTCTCAGCCATATGTGTATAAACAGGGGCATGATACCGTTTGGCAAGGGCTGCCACCCGACTTAACAATTCTTTTGAACAAGTATATTCTGCATGAAATGCCAGCCTGTATGAGATCAACGTTCTTCTATCATTCTGCCTCACGCCCGGTATCGCACTCTGAGACAGATTCCACTTGCCAAAGTCTTCCTCCATCTTCTCTATAGATGAAGTAAAATCATTCAATCCACTTGCAAGTACACAGCGCATTCCCATGTCCATACACGCCTGCGCCGTAGCGTCATTATCCAGATACATATCAAATATCGAGGTCACTCCGGATGTCAGATACTCCAAAATCGCCAAACCGGACAGATGATAAATATCCTCCGGCGTCAACTTCGCTTCCAACGGAAACACTCTGTCACTCAGCCACTCCTGCAAAGGCAGATCATCTGCCATAGACCTGAGAAACGTCATACCGGAATGGGTATGGGCATTTTTAAATCCAGGCATCAACAAATTACCCTTACAATCGATCTGCACATCCCAGATAACTGCAGAGCCCATATCGGTCACACCGATTTCATCAGAGTTCTTTCCTTCCTCAATCACTGCCACAATCTTATCATCCCGAATCCGGATTTCTCCTTGAAAAACCGGACGATCCTCTTCCATGGTAAGAATTACGGCATTGTACAATCTGATATTCATACGATAGAAGCTCCTCCAAACCCATGGGGCAATAACTCCGCCAAAGTCAAAACCTGATAATCCGCTTCACTTTTTACCACAATGATTTGAAAATCCGGTTTGCAGAATTCCTGCATTACCTGCCGGCAGATCCCGCAAGGATAAGCATAATCACAGATTTCCCTGCCCTGAAGCCCACCTGTTATGGCAACAGCAGTAAACTCACATACACCTTCACTGACTGCCTTAAAAAAAGCTGTCCGCTCTGCGCAATTGGTGGCACCGTAGGAAGCATTCTCCACATTACACCCCTGATAAATCCTGCCATCCGCAGCAAGAAGTGCTGCCCCAACCTGATAATGAGAGTAAGGCGCATATGCCCGGTTCCTGGCATCCATCGCAGCTTTCACCAAAATTCCAGCCATTTCGTCACTCAACATACGACTCCTCATCCCTTACGCCCTTTTTCCCATCTTCTTCACACTTTCCGTCACCAAGCGCGCAAAATCCTTAGCCGCCATATCTGCTGCCTCCTGCACTTCCTCATGACTCAGTGGCTTCGCTGTCATGCCTGCCGCCAGATTACTGATACAGGATACACCACAGATTCTCATCCCCATGTGATTGGCTGCTATGGCTTCCACCACAGTGCTCATTCCTACCGCATCCGCTCCAAGCACACGCATCATGCGGATGTCCGCCGGTGATTCAAAAGAAGGTCCCGTAAGCTGTGCATACACACCCTCCTGCAGATATACCTTCTGCTCCCTGGCAGTTTCTCGTATGATCTCTTGAAGCTCTGCATCATATACACGACTCATATCAGGAAACCTGACACCCAGCTCGTCAATGTTAGGCCCGATCAAGGGATTAGGCGCAAAACACGCAATATGATCCCTGATCAGCATCAGCTCACCCGCATGAAAACTAGTATTCACACCACCTGCTGCATTGGTCAGGAATAAAATCTTTGCCCCCATCAACTTCATCAATCTGGTAGGAAGCACCACATCCGTGATCGGATACCCCTCGTAATAATGCACTCTTCCCTTCATACACACCACCGGGGTTCCTTCGACAAAACCAAAGATAAACTTCCCGGCATGCCCGGGAACCGTAGACACGGGAAACCCTTCTATCTCAGAATAAGGAAGCTCATATGATACCCTAATCTGCTTTGCATAATCTCCAAGACCTGACCCCAGAACAATCGCAACCTCAGGCACAAAGTCTGTTTTCTCCCTTACGCATTTATAGCAGTTCATCAGCTTCTCGTATACTGCATTCATACCATTTTTCCTTTCACGGTGGAATCTTTTCAATACATTCTTAAGTATATCATAAATTTTCAAATAATAATATCTTTTTTTAATATTTTTTACAAATAAACTTACATCCCATACGCAGGCAGCTTGTCCATATTTATACGTTTCAGATCCATGGAAGAGTGTACATATCTGTCAAGGGTGACTTTGGTGCTGGCATGCCCCAGCACCTCACTGAGAGATTTGATCTCAAATCCCGACTCTATGCAGCGTGTGGCAAAAGTGTGTCTCAGTGTATGAAAATGTGCCCCTTCAAGTCCACACTCATATGCTATTCTGGAAAAACGATACTGAAGTGTTCGAGGATCCAGATGCACATCCGCTTTACCTGTCAATACATAGGCTTTTGAAGCATCCAAGTCGGAGGCCAAGCGGTC
>JAZRJO010000279.1:0-15336 GCA_045645825.1 Acetatifactor sp.
TGAAAACGGAAAACCTGAATTTCATGGTGAATACATGACACAATATAGCTGGGCAGAAGAAACTTGTGCAATGCTTCAATTTAAGAAATGACTAAGGAACGGCAGGATGCGATTCTGCCGTTCTTTGTTGCATGTAACACCTTTGTAACGTGGGATAGTTTATACTTAATATATCCTAAAAATAGGAGGGATTATTATGTTTTTATACACAGTTTTTGAGGCTGTCATTGCTGTTGTTGCAGGAATTTTCATTGCAGTACATACGAAAAAAGCCGATAATGTGACCTATGGTAAGCTTGATAAAGTGGGACGGATTACTAATATTTTTTTGATCCTTGTTTATGTTTGCCTGGCACCAATGTACTTGTTTCTTGGTATGATTTCCAATCCTGCTCATGAAGGTTTCTTAGGAATTCTGGGATGGATCGTATCCATTATCATAGCTTCTGCGGCTCTGTTCTGCGGTCTGGGACTTGGTTTTTCTGTTACTTTACGAAAAAAAGGCAAGAGTAAACTGAGCTTTGCAGTACAATTTGCAGGTATCTTAGGTATTGGACTTACGCTCTTGCTGTATAGTGTTTTCACCGGTAATCTGCTGAGATATCTGAATTAAGAAAAGGGGGTACGCTATGAAAAAAACATTCGCACTTTTATTAGTATTTCTGATGCTCTTATCCCTGGGTGGATGCAGCAGTGAAACAAATGAAGGACCGGAGCCCGGAACAGCGCTCAATACATTCTATCAGGCAATTATGGATGTACAGCCGAAGGATGCGGATGCGCTTATCCTTTTTCAAGAATCAAATCCCGATTTGATTGCAAGTTTTTATCCGGGACTTGATAGCATTGAACTTAGCCAACAGGCGTTTTATATGCCGCCCATTGTAACTCATCCATGTGAAATCGTTCTTGTTGAGGTAAAAAATAGCGATGATGTGCAGGCTGTGGTTGAAATTTTTCAAGCACGTATTGACAAGGGGGCTGACAACAAAAGCTATCCTGAAAGTGCAGTAGGTTGGCAAATGCGTGCACGGGTGCAGAAAAGCGGAAACTTTGTTTGTATGATTGTTCTGCCGGAAGGCTATATTATTCCGGAAAACGTGTTTGAAGAACATCTTGCAGAGGGTGTTGATTCGAGTGGAGTTAGCAACGAAAAATCTGTATCTGCGGACAATACGGTTTCTGATGTAGTAGAGAATCATGTTGCTGTTGATACAGAGCTGAAAGAAGAAATACAAACAATCACCCCTATCCCTGATACTACTATGGAAAATCTGACTGACGCCATTCTTTCCGTATCTTTGGAAAAGGGAGATGCATATGTTGATGATAGTGGAATTATGCAGATGGATCTGCATATCTACACTTACGATAAATACGACATGGTGGATATCGCCAATTTAAAGGTCGGTGATATCATCGTTAGGCATTCAGGCAAAGTAGAAGTGATTTCTAAAGAACAAAATGAAGCAGGTACTGTTTACATCAATGGTGGTTTGGAAATGGGAGGCTTTGATCTTGTTACGGATGACTGTGGCATATTCTATGAGAGAGGCTTCAACGATTCGAAAAATTGGTATGAGGTTGGAGAAGCTACGATTCGTGTTTCCGTTGATTTTAAGGGCATTGACAATGCTGATCTTGAACGGGGAGAATTTATCCTCTATCCCGGGAGTTTTCTGATCGATGAGGTCACAAATTATAATTTTACACCATACAACACGACAATTCGTGTTGAGGAAGGTCAAATTGTTGAAATGAATCGTGTATACATTCCATAAAAACAGTAATTAAAGGAGCCAAGCGACAGGATTTGTCTGTCGCTTGTTTTTTTTGTAACACTTTTGTAACACCCAATTTGTTAAAATACAGGATCGGCTAAGTTGGTTCAGGTAAGGAGAAATATATATGACAGATAAAGAATTTAAGCGACTGAGTCGTTCACAATTGATAGACATTATATATCAGCTTCAATTAAAACAAGATGAACTAACAGCCGATAACGAACAGCTGTCAAAAGCATTAGCTGATAAAAGGCTTCGTGTTAGAAAAGCAGGAAATATCGCTGAAGCAGCGATTGAAATACATAATGTAATGCAGGCGGCACAAGAAGCTGCCGAACATTATCTGGACGAGATACAGTTAAGGGTTGATGATGAAAAACAACGAATTTTGAAAAGAGCTAACGATAAAGCCGCTGCAATTATTGCAAAAGCGCAACAAGAAGCCGCTGAAATCGTTGTTCAAGCCAAAAGGGAGATTCTTGACTGTGATTCTGTTGTGGAAGACACTCTCAATGAATGCGGGTGCGACCAATAGTTAATAGGTGAGAATGCATGAGACATATGAAAAAAGGAGTAGTGTCCCTACCAACAAAAAAGCAAGTTGAAACAGAAAGAAAACGTTACCGTCGTCAAAAAGCCTATAACAAGGCATTAAGCGGAACAATTTATGTTTTAACCATTGTGGCTGCAGTCGCTGTTTTGATTGCGACGCTGGTTCTCCCGGTTCTTCAAATCGAGGGGACGAGCATGGCTCCCACCTTGGCAAATGGAGATATTGTTCTTCTTACTAAGACCACAAATTTTAATAGAGGCGAGCTTTGCGGATTTTCATGGAACAACAAGCTGCTTATTAAGCGAGTTATCGGTATTCCCGGCGATTGGATCGAGATAGACACGGACGGCACAGTATATTTGAATGGCGAAAAATTGGATGAACCCTATGCCGAACAGCTGGCTGTGGGTGAATGCAATCTGGAATTTCCGTTTCAGGTGCCGCAGGAGCAGTACTTTGTAATGGGAGACATGCGGGAGAGTTCCATAGATTCACGCAATACATTGATTGGATGTGTTGAAAAAGACCAGATTGTCGGAAAAGTTTTTTTCCGCATATGGCCATTTAAAACAGTTCGGCATTTCTGGGGGACAAAGAAATAAGCGCAAGGAACGAACATTTATGGGGACTGTTGAACAGTATTTGTTACAACTAAAAATTGAAAAACGCCGATGGCGGCGTGCTACAGCGGTTCTGACGGTGTTATCGCTACTTGTTGCGGTTGGAGTATCCTGGAACCTGCGTATGACGGGTATTACTCTTGTCAATGACGCATGTTGTGGCTACGAAGAACATCAGCACACAGAAAAGTGTCTGGCGAAAAATACATTGATCTGCGGTTGTGATTATGAAGAGCCGCTTGCAGAGCATGCCGAATTGTCAGTTGTGGAGTCTGCGGTGGAAATATACATAGATGCGGAAATCATTCCGGTTGAATCAATTGCTCTGACCCCGGACAGCGAACCTGCAGAAGCAAAGACACAGCATATCCATATGGATGAGTGCTATCAGTGGGCATATCAGTGTGGATATGAGGAACATATTCACAGCATTACTTGCTATTCAAATCCGAAAGCGGATGTCGAAAATCAGTTAAATTGGCAGGAAATGTTTGCCGACTATCCATACACGGGAGATTTGCAAAAGGATCTGGTCGGTATTGCAAAAACACAGGTAGGATATGTTGAAAGCGCACTCAATTTCGAAGTAGACGATGACGGAGTGCGACACGGATACACACGATACGGCGCTTGGTATGGTGCACCATACAATGAATGGTCGGCTATGTTTGTGTCGTTCTGCCTCAAATATGCAGGGGCAGATTTATCGGAGTATCCTACCAGTTCCGGTGCAGATACAATGGCCGGACTCTGGAATAAACAAGGGAAATATGCTCCGTTCGGACAGTATGTTCCTGTCAGCGGAAATTTGGTGTTCTTTAAGGACAATACCGTAGGCATTGTTGCTGAAGTGCAAAATGCCACAATCTATGTCATTGGCGGTGATGTGGACGATGCCGTGAGCGGATGTATACTACCTTTGAACGATGAATCTATTGACGGCTGGGGAATGATAGACAGACCTTTGTATGAGGATACCTTGCCTGAGAATATTTTGTCTGATGATGATTTGTTTGATATATCAGAGGGCCCGGTTGTTTCCATTTTTGAAGGCAATGATGCACTGCCCCAAATGAAACAATATTCTCTTAGGAACACACAGACAATGACAGAGCTGATTGCTTATTTGGAAGCAAATGAAGGCAGCTATTTCTTTACGCTGATGGATTTCAACAATGTGGAATTGCCAAAAGATGAGCAGGGCAATTACATCGCTCAGGCAAATAGCGATTATAAGCTGAGTATCAGTTTTAACAGCCCGAAAGGGTTCCTGCCAGGGACTTATCAGTATCAGATTCCGAACGGTTTGATGGTGGATGGAGGGGAAGGTACTTTTATTCTCAAGGATGGTACGAATGTTGGTAGCTGGGTGGTAACAGATACAGGGTTGATTACATTGGTGTTCAATGAAAATATGAACAGCCGAACAGATATAACTATCAGTGTCACACTTGGTATTCATTTTCCTGAACAGGAAGATCCAATTGATTTTGACGGAAAAATCACAGTAACGGTGGAAAAGCCCCCGCAACAACAGTTCCCTACAAAGATGTATAAATGGGGTGTTCCAGGAAGCAAAACGGGAAAAGACGGAGATGATCCGACAAAAATCTATTGGACTGTGCAAGTCATCGGTCAAAAAGATTCCCAAATACCGGGAAATATACTTTCGGATCAGGTGTTGTTCGGCGAATGGAGTAAAGACCATAGGTACACGGAATCGGATATTGCAGGAGGACTCACATTTGGTGTTTCAGAGCCCGATCCTATGACAGGAGAGGCTATAGATTGGCATAGCTGGCATGTTTCCTCCGATGATCCTCATCTGATATGGACACAAACAGGATGGTCTTATAAAATTCCTAAAACCGTAACATGTCAATGGTGCGGTGAAGTTGAATTAGGCAATGAAAATTGGATTTACACAGTTAACTATACCTCTACTCCGGATCCGATAGGTGTAGCAGGTACATACGGATATGAAAATCAGGCTTCGATTGACAGTCAGCATGCATACGCATGGACAGATTTTACGCACAGTGAAATCTATGGTGAAATTGTAAAAAAGGGCACTTTTGTATCGGATGCCAACGGAGGGGCATTTCTCTGGGAATTTCAGGCTATATTACCGGGAATGAAAGAGAATCAGAAAGCCGAAAATCATTGGTATATTATGGACAATATGTATCTGTTTGACAACGAAGGCTACAATGTAGGATACGTGGAAAATGATGCTCACCTTTCTATGGTTACAGCAAATTATAACGGCACAACAATACATATTCCACGTGTTCAGGACGCAACTGCTGACGACCACTTTGCATGGGATAATTCATGGACAGCCAATAACAACGGGATTGATTACGGCAGAGAAATTAACCTTTTATCCCGCTGTCAGTGCAATGAAGATAACTGCCAGTTCTGGGAAACCGGCTGTTCGGAATATTGGTTTATAAGAGATGACGGTACCGCAGATACCAACGGATACTGTCAGTGCTGGACAGAAATGGAAAGTGTGACTTTTACGTTTGTTTACGAAACGGATGATATGTCCCTGATTGAAAACTATGGTGGATTTGGATATAAGTTGCAAAATATTGCTGAATTGTATTATAAGCCCAATGGATTTACCGAAAGTGCATTAGTATCGCACACACAAGCTGCTGTGACGATCCCGGGTTTGTTTAAAAAAGAGTTGACCCACGATTTTGATGGATACACAGCTAATTATAAAGTGACGGTCAATGAAGCAAAGCTGGTGCTTACGAATGGGACTCCGCTTACCATCCATGACGTTATGACATCCACATTGGCTTATATAAGTGGTTCAATGGTAATTACTGCGGAGGATGTAAACGGAAACACGACCGTGCTGCAGCAGGGTAGAGATTATACCATTGAATATGATGGAACAGGCAACCAGACTGATCAGGCCGGAAATATAGTGCATGTGCTGGATATTGTGATTTTGAAACCACAGCCGGTTATGTACACTCTCGATTATGACACCACGTTAATTATGCCGGAGCAGGTAACGGAAGCCATTAAGTACAGTAATTCAGCCAGTATTACTCTTTGGGGTGAGACAATCACAAACGACAGTACAGAAAAAGTATATGCTGACATCAATATTGCTGCAAAGAGTTATAAGGTAGAGATGTTTAAGACCTGTGCACAGACAAACAACCCACTCTCAGATGCAGTGTTTGGTCTTTATAATGCACAAGGCGGTCTTATTACTACAGATACAACAGATGCTAATGGTCATCTTCTCTTCCAGACAAATATCATCGATGGTATCATTTTGAGAGAACACGTGCTTTACTATATGCAAGAAGTCCAGTCCCCCCCGGCATATCAGCTGGATAATACGAAGCACTGGTTCGTTTTTTGTAATGATACAGGTGATCCCTGCGAAACCTGCAAAGAAATCCTTGGAGAGACAGATGCTATCCGAATTCCTTTTGAGCAGACCGGAAAAGTTCATGCAGTAAATCAACCTGCATGTTGTGAACTTCCTGCTACAGGAGGAATCGGTATTACACTTTATGTACTATGCGGTCTGATACTTATATCAGCTCCGCTTGTATACGGACTCAGGCTGAGGCTCAAGTATGAAAGGAGGTCTCGAGAGTAAGCCTCCTCAAACGGCGTTAAATTCAACTTGTGCGCCTTGCTGATTCCACGATAAATATTAATTAAAATAAGAAAGGAAAACGTTATGAAAAGATTTTTCTCTTTTATGATGGCTTTGGTAATGCTTTTTTTAATGAGTGTTAATGTTTTTGCAGCAGAGAACGCTGGTTCTATCACCATCACAAATCCCACCGCTGGTGAGGAGTATAATATCTACAAGATCTTTGATGCTAATGTCAAGCCTGCTGATGGTACAAATGGAAAAGCTGTTTCTTATAGCATCCAGCCAGACGATCAGTTCTTTGAAGCTATGTTTGGCGACCCAAATAATCCTGCTAACAATTACGCCAATGACATCTTCATTTACAATGCCGATGCAGGAACTGTTACATTGAAGGAAGGCGTAGGCGAGAGTGCACTGATCAGTTATCTGAAGAGCCTCATCACTAACGACAAGAAAACTGCCGCTGATCCCCAAACAGCAGCTGCGGCTCAGAAGGAAATTAAGTTTGATAATCTGCCCTATGGCTATTATCTGATCACCAGCTCGCTGGGCACTGCGGTCACAATCAATTCCAATACTCCTGATGTCAAAGTTATTGATAAGAACCAGAAGCCTAACAGTGATAACTCTTTCAATAAGCAGGTTCAGGACGGCGTGGATAGTGATAACAAACCCATCTGGGTAGAGTCCAACTCTGCCAACATCGGTGACATGGTCAACTATAAGGTCTCTTTCGGTGCCACTAACTATCATGGAGACAAACTCATCGAGCATTATGTTATTCGCGATAGCAAGAGCTCTTCCTTGTGGGTTGAGTTTAACGACATTAAAGTCACCATTATTGAGCAGAGAGATACAGATGGTAATCCTGTGATTACAAGAACTCTGACTAAGGGTTACTACTACTGTGCAAATAAGGATATCGCCACAAGTGAGTGGGAATTTCTGGGTGACTGGGGTGATGATACCAATCCAAACAATGCGGAATGGTATCTGATCCATTATGGTTATGATGAGTTTGAGATAGTCATTCCTTGGCTGGATAACTATACCTTCGAAGGCGTTCAGGACATGAACAAGGGTTATAAATTGACATTCGATTTAGATAAAGAAGACGAGAACGAAATTCTTTCCGAATCCATGTATAGATCTCCCGCTGAAGTTGAACTGACATATTCCGCAGCTGTCGGCCCAGATGCTGCAAACAACGTAGCTGTAAACTCGGCATATCTGGATTGGGTTACCGCTGACGGCACTTATGGTCCCGAAGATCCTCAAAAAACAGAGACTAAAGTTTATAATATGGGTATCATCAAGACAGCCAATGATGGCACGGATGCAACAGCAGCCACACGTCTGGCAGGCGCAACCTTCGAATTGTACAGTGATGAAAATTGTACCCAGCCCATCTATGTCATTCCTACTAACAATGCGGGCGTGTATGTTTTGGATGATGAATACAACACTACTTCCGGCATAAACAGAAAAACTGCCAGAGAAAAATACAATGGTTATTGGCAGGAATATATTGCAGCGGCAACAAAGGATCCTAAGCAGAGAAACGATATGACAACACCTGACAATGGTCAGTTGGTCATCATGGGTCTTAAAGCAGGAACCTATTACATCAAAGAAACTGTTCCTCCTGTTGGCTACAATCCTTTGTCCGGCGTGATTAGTGTAATTGTTGGTCCAGGCGGTACGGATACTACTATTTTGAGTGGCTATAAAGAGCTTCCGGACAAAGATGGCAATGCGAAGGATGTTTCCTATTTTGTTTACAAAACTACGGTTATTAATAATATGGGTGCAGAGCTACCTTCTACAGGTGGTGAAGGCACCATAAGAATGATCACTATAGGTACCATGATTGCAATGGCATTTGCAGTTCTTCTGATCACACATAAGAAGATGAGTATTTATCAGGACTAATTGGCCCGATCATCTTTGTTTGTAAAATAATTCATAGGAGGAGAGGCGGATGTGCCTCTTCTCCCAT
This sequence comes from Acetatifactor sp., assembly GCA_045645825.1. Lineage (GTDB taxonomy): Bacteria > Bacillota > Clostridia > Lachnospirales > Lachnospiraceae > Acetatifactor. Next base: position 8,597 of record JAZRJO010000279.1, read on the forward strand.
ATTGATATAAACAGAAGGGAGATGTCTATGAGGAGACATAAAACTGTCATATTGTTGACGCTTGGTTTTCTGGTCGGTATCTCCGTTCTGTTATATCCGGCATTCAGCAATTATTGGAATTCAAAAACACAATCCCGTGTCATTGTGGATTATGAGTCGGTTCTGGAGTATCTGGAGCCGGAAGACTATACTGCCATCTTTCAGGCTGCGTATGATTATAACAAAGCACTGTATGAGATTGATTTTCCTCTACAGAATTACCCAAATGTCCCCGGCTATTATGAGGCACTGAAAATCCAGGGAACCAGCATCATCGGTTATGTAAAGATCGACAAGATCGGCGTTGAACTGCCTATCTTCCACGGTACATCGGATGATGTACTCAACAGAGGTGTCGGACATCTGGAAGGATCCAGTCTGCCAGTCGGCGGTGAGAGTACCCATAGCGTCATGTCTGCCCATCGAGGTCTGCCCAGTGCCAAACTGTTCACCGATCTGGATCGACTGGAAATGGGTGATACCTTCCAGATCATCGTTCTCGATCAAATATTGACATACCAGGTCGATCAGGTCAAGATTATTACCCCGAAAGAATTTGATGATCTGCTGATTGCAGAGGGCATGGACTATTGTACCTTGTTTACCTGTACCCCCTATGGTATAAACACTCATCGGCTTTTGGTGCGCGGCATACGAATTGAAACCATTACAGAAAAACCTGTGATTTATGTGGCAAATGAGGCCTTCCGTATTGAGCCTTTGCTGGTTACGCCCGCTGTAGCGGCACCAATGGTACTTGTATTTCTGATTCACCTGATGGTGAAATACAGGGAGCCACCCAAGAAAAAGGAAGGAGATTCGGAACATGCGATATAAATTTATATCAGTTTGCCTGATAGTGTGGATCCTGTTAATGATGCCCAAGACGGCATTTGCAAAGAGTTTTGATGCCAATAGAGTCGGTTCTATTTCAGTAACTTTGATGGAACAAGATGGCAAAACACCAATAACAGGAGCAGAACTTTCTTTGTATTATGTGGCATCTGTAAATCTTAACAGTAAAAACAATTTGAGCTATACTTTTACCAATGGTTTTAAGGATTGTGATGCGGCACTTGATGATCCGGCGCTTTCTGTGAAGCTGGGCACATTTGTTGAAGACCATTCTGTTCCTGCAACTAAACTCATTACAGATTTTCGTGGAAAAGCTGTTTTTGCAGATTTGCCGTTGGGTTTGTATTTTGTAAAGCAAACGAATGCTGTGTCAGGCTATGCTCCATGTACGCCTTTCCTTGTGACGGTTCCGAATAAGGATACCGATGGGTATGTGTTTGACGTAAATGCCTCACCCAAAACGGATGTTGCAAAGCTTACTTCCGTTACCGTCAAAAAGGTATGGAATACGGACGCTTCTACCCAAATTGCAGATAGTGTAACCGTTCAGCTGCTTCGAGATGGTGTTGTGGTAGAAACAGCAACGCTGAACGCGAGAAATGATTGGCAAGTTACTTATGGGGATATGCCTGAGAGTGATGTATACAGCATATCGGAAGTAAACGTCCCAAAGGGATTCACAGCAACATATTCGCAAAATGGGTATGTATTTACCGTTACCAATAGTGCTTCTTTAGTACAAACCGGTCAGCTTATATGGCCAATTCCTGTTTTGGCAATGGGCGGATTGTGGCTGATTGCGGTTGGTGCCATTGTTTTGAAAAAAACGAGGAATAAAAATGCGTAGAGGATTTGGCGTTTGCTGCATCATATTAGGAATATGCTGCCTGGTTTCGTCTGTTGGATTTATCGTATACAACCACTTGGAAGAAGAATATGCAGAGAATGCTTCTAAGTATTTACTGCAGAATGTTCAAGAAAAAATAATCGATACCTCACACGAAGAAAGCAGTAACGAAGAAATTGCCCGAGATGAATCCGCCGGAATTGAGAATATTGTCATGGATGTTCCACAGGAAATGCTCACGACGCAAGTGAACGGATATGACTGTATTGGTGTATTATCAATACCTGTTCTGGAGCTTGAATTGCCTGTCTTGACAGATTGGAGCTATGCGAAACTCAAAATTGCGCCATGTCATTACTACGGCACTTATTATGAAACGAACTTTGTTATTGCCGCTCACAATTATCAATCTCATTTTGGAAGGCTGTCGGAGCTGCAATCGAAGGATTTGATTTTGTTTACAGATGTATCCGGCACGGTCCGCGGTTATGAAGTTGTTCTTCTGGAAACACTCCCTGGTAATGCGACAGAGGAAATGATCACCAGCGGCTTTGATTTATCGCTGTATACCTGCACTCCGGGTGGCAGCAGTCGAATAACGGTTCGGTGCAATAGTGTAAAATAACTATAGGAGTATGAAAAAGGAAAACCGCAGAAAGTATTAGGCAGTTGAGATGAAAATGGAAGTGAAATATGTCTTGTAAAAAAAAACATCAAATAGTATAATAGAGGCAGTTGCCGGCGTATGGGGCGTGGGCAAATACATAGTAGGAATAAGAGGAAGTGATGTCATGCGCAGCATGGAATTTAAGATGGAGAGGCAGGGGCTTCTTACGGTAGGTCAGCAGGTCACTATTACAGAAGGTTTGCTTCCCAGTAATTATTATTACATTATTGATCCCTCCCTTGCAATGTCAGCCAATATTCCCTTTCGTTACAGACTAAAGTCCTCAGAAGGGGTGGTAACGGATATTGTGGAGAATGCGAGGGGGTTCTATGTAACGGTTCAATTTGAGGAACCGGAAGTGGATATGACCAGATAAGTTTATAGAAAAAGAAGAGGAATAAGATTATGATGAAGAAAATTGCAACAGATAAAGCACCGGCCGCCATCGGGCCTTATTCACAGGGGATTATTGTAGACAAGATGTTTTATGCATCAGGTCAGATTCCCATTGATCCTGCTACCGGAGAGATTGAGGGAACTGATATTGTGAGCCAGGCGACGCAGGTGATGAAGAATATCGGCGCACTGTTAGAGGAGGCCGGCTGCGATTATACGAAGGTGGTAAAAACCACTTGTTTCCTGGCTGATATGGCTGATTTTGCTGCGTTCAATCAAGTGTATGCAGGGTACTTTACAGAGAAGCCTGCCAGAAGCTGTGTGGCTGTGAAGACTTTGCCCAAGAACGTACTGTGTGAAGTGGAAGTGATCGCTTATCTGGGAGAAGAGTAAGGAATGAGGCGCAGATTCAATTCATTCTTGCTGTTTCTGACAGCCTGCATCTGGGGAATGGCGTTTGTTTCCCAGAGTAAAGGTATGGAGTATATGCATCCCTTTACGTTTAACGGAGTCCGCTCGCTGATCGGAGCATTGTCACTTCTGGTGTATCTTCTGGTAACAGGCAAGCTAACCGGAGAGAAGGCCCGTTCTATCAATTGGAAGAAAAACCTGGAGGCCGGTTTGTGGTGTGGCTTGGCTCTGACCACTGCCAGCACTTTACAACAATTCGGAATCAAATATACTACTGTGGGAAAGGCAGGATTTATCACCACACTTTACATTATTTTCGTGCCCATGGCAGGTGTGTTTTTGAAGAAAAAGGTGGCTGGTATTGTTTGGGTGGCAGCAGGTATGGCAGCTGTGGGCATGTATCTGCTTTGCATGACGGAAAGTCTGGTGCTTGGAAGTGGCGATATTATGGTATTTTTGTGTGCTATTGTATTTGCAGTGCATATTATTGTTATTGACCATTATGGGGAAGAGACAGACGGTGCTATTGTGTCCTGTATACAGTTTCTTGTGTGTGGGGTAGTGTGTACCATTGGTGCACTGATCTGGGGTGAGCCTACATGGCAGCAGTTAAACAGCGGAATAGGTACACTGTTATATGCAGGTGTGCTGAGCTGTGGTGTGGCATATACCCTTCAGATCGTTGGGCAGAAGGGTGTGAATCCTACGGTGGCAGCGCTGATCTTAAGTTTGGAATCCGTGGTGGCTACCGTGTCTGGCTGGATCGCATTTAAGATTGGTTTCCTGAAAGATGATCAGAGCCTGACAGTCAGGCAGATCGCAGGTTGTGTGATCGTGTTTGCAGCAGTGATTCTGGTACAGCTTCCGGGAGAGTTGTTTGGCGGCGGGAGGAAAGGGCAAAAAGCCGCCTGACAAGAGAAAAATTGTGCTTGAAAAGCTGAAAAGATGCATATTTAAACAGAATTGATGGATACTATGGTTATTATATGTGACTGTGAAAGGAGCCATAGTATGGATTATCTGAATGCATTCTGGGTGGGGGGCCTGATCTGTGCGTTGGTGCAGATTCTATTAGATAAGACGAAAATGATGCCCGGCCGTGTGATGGTGCTTCTGGTAGTGACAGGAGCTGTGATCAGCTTATTAGGCTGGTATGAGCCATTTCAGGAGTTTGCAGGGGCGGGGGCAAGCGTTCCCCTTCTGGGATTCGGCAATGTGCTGATGAAGGGAGTGAAAGAAGCTGTGGACGAACAGGGCATTTTAGGACTGTTTGCCGGCGGATTTAAGGCAGGGGCAGTGGGAACCTCGGCCGCGTTGATCTTTGGATATTTGGCAAGTCTGATCTTTAATCCGAAGATGAAGAAGTAAAGAAAATTTTTGCAGAAGATAAGGGTGAGAGTAATGATATTATTAGGTATGTTGGCAGGAGTTCTGCTTTATATGGAAGTGGTATATCATTTGGGTTGCTTTGGCTTTTCTGCGTGCAACCCTATTTTTGCTTTTGTATTGATCTTGACAGTGGCGTCTTTTGAGGGGCTTGTTATAGGCAATGTCCCGGGCAAATGGAAAAAGAGAGTGTTTTGGCTGTTTCTCCTGGCGCAATACATACTGTTTGCTGTGCAGATGGTATATATGGGCATTTTCAAACAGCCACTATTGTGGGAAGCCATGGTGCGGGGTGGGCAGGATGCGCTGACCAATTACTGGAGGGAAGCGCTTTATGGTATCCTGAAGATGATGCCTTTTTTAATCATATTGGCGCTACCTCTTATAGCAGTATTTCTTGCGTATGGCAGGAAGAAAAAGAAGCTGCCGAAGCTTGGTAATATCGGCAGGCTGCGCATGACACTTTGTACCGCCTCAGGTGTGGCGCTGGCTGTTATGGTAATGGTGATCGGAAAAAATAAAGACGCACATTATTATGAAAGCTACAGTGAATTTTATGATCCCATAACAGTGATCAGTGAAATGGGTGTACTTGCCACGATACAGCGGGATACGGCCCAGAATCTGGCAAAGCTTGGAGAACAAGGCTTAGAACTTCTGGTCGGAGTGTTTGAGAAGGAAGACACAGAGCCGGCCGGCAAGGGAGAAATTGGCGATGGTGCAGGTGAGGGTGACCGGATAGTCGAAAGTACCGAGACGGACAATCAAGGTGAAAGTATCGCCAGCGAAGAAACCCGAACAGAAGAGGAACCGGACGAGGTGACCGAAGAAACAGAAGGCGATGTAGAGAAATTGCCGGATACCTCCCCAAATCAGTTGCCCATTGATTTTGAGATGTTAAAAGCTGCTGCGGCTGGCAAGGAGACCACGTGGTTGGCAGAATATATAGAAGGTTTGACACCCACCACAAGAAATGCCTACACAGGGATCTTCGAAGGGCACAACCTGATTTTTCTGACGGCGGAAGGGTTTTCTCCCTATGCAGTCAGAGAGGATCTGACACCTACCTTATATCGTTTGGTACACGCAGGATTTGATTTTACCAATTACTACGTGCCTCTTTGGCAGACCAGTACCAGTGACGGTGAGTATGTGAACTTAACAGGTATGATACCGGATGGCCAGTTCAGCATGCGAAAAAGCGGCTCCAACGATATGTCATTTACCCTTCCGGGATACTTTGGAATGCAAGGCGCAGGCTGTATGGCTTATCACAACAATTCCATGGATTATTACGATAGGCATAAATCCCACAATAATCTGGGATATGTTTACAAAGCTTCAAAGCTGGGGAAATTGGATCCGAGCCAGTGGGGTCAATATGTTTTCCCTATGGAAAATCCCGGCAGATGGCCGGCGTCAGATCTGGAGATGGTACAGGGAACCGTATCGGAGTACTTGGGTTGGGATCAGTTTCATGTGTATTATATGACCGTTTCAGGTCATATGAATTATAATTTCCGCGGAAATTCCATGGCATCCAAAAATCGGGAAGCGGTAAGCGGATTGGATATGTCGGAAAATGCCAAAGCGTATATTGCCTGCCACATAGAGTTGGATAAGGCGCTGGAATATCTGATTGCGAAGCTCACGGCGGCAGGAAAGCTTGAAAATACGGTTATCTGTCTGAGTGCAGACCATTATCCTTATGGGATGGAGCAAAGCCAATATGAAGAATTGGCGGGAAGGACCTTTACCGACAATATGGATATGTACCGGAATAATCTGATCCTTTGGAATGTGAAGCTGGAGGAGAATCCACAGGTGATTGATAAAGTATGCTGTTCTATAGATATTTTGCCCACACTTTTGAATCTGTTTGGATTTGCCTATGATTCCAGGCTTTATGCGGGTCGGGATATTTTCTCAGAGGAAGAGGGCATGGTGATCTTCAATGACAGAAGCTTTGTGACAGATCATATGATCTATAATAAAAAGGGCAAACAGACCATATGGAAAGATGATTCTTATACGGCAGAGGAACAGGAGCTGTACTTAAAGCAAAAGCAGCAGGAGGTCAAGGACAGATACCAATTCAGCGCCTATATGCTTAGAAATGATTATTATGCAAAGATAAAA
>JAZRJO010000280.1:0-4056 GCA_045645825.1 Acetatifactor sp.
CCAGCAATGTGATGGCCTGATCAGCCAAATGAAAGGAAGTTTCCACCTGACTGGTCTCTCTATAGTAACCGATCAGTTCATTCAACAGCGTAAGCAACGCATTGTCATCTTCCTCATGCACCGCCTGTACAATGCTCTGCTTTAACAGTACCTCCGCATCTGCACCGCGATTTTGTGCAAAAAAATCATCTATCTGTTGTACTATTTTTTCCAGATTCAACATACCAATCTCATCCTTTACCTGCACGCTCTTGCAATAATTCTCCAAATGGTCGGTGCTTTTCTCCCGGCAGCTTCTCTTGCCAAGTCTCCTTCATTTCTCTGGCAGCCTGCTCCACTTCTTTCTTAAGCCCCAGAGCAGAAAGTCTGATAGCACCCTGTCCCCAGATGATCATCTGTTCCAGCGCGTCTGAGGTTGCCACCGTTACCTGATACTTTCCAGCCATGTCATGTACGGTTTTCTCAATATATTGGTCAGCGGTCTCTGCCTCCTTGGTGTATACCACATAGATGTTGTGATACTTTGATACACTGCCCGGATTACCCTTTACCTTATAAGCATCAAATACCAGAATCACTGTGTTTTTACGATATCCCTGATAATTGCACAGAATATCCATCAGCTTATCTCTGGCACTGTCGATGTTCACCTGTGCAAGCTCCCTTAAGTCTTCCCAGGCAAAAATAATATTATAGCCATCCACCAGCAGATATTCCTCTTGTTTTACCTTAGGTTTGGGCTTATACACAGGGGAGCTTTCAATCCTCTCCTGCCCCTTATTTCTGTTAAAACGATTCCTGTCACGCTTCACCGCACCGTAAGTTCTGGTAAAAATCTCCTCCAGCTCCTCATCGGTGACATAGTCCGTTCTATTTCCTCTCTCGTTTCCCTGTCCACTACCATTTTGTCCTGCACCACGCACATAACCATTCTTTCCTGTGCCGTCACCAAATATGCCATTCGATAGACTTCCCTCTCCGGTTCCGGTGAAAGCGTCGGCAGAACCCTGCATAAGAGCCCTCATCTGCTCCCCATCAAGCATAGGAAGATGCGCATAGTCATCCACCTGATCCCAGTTTACCACAAACCCTGCCCCATGGGCACAGAACACACTGCCAGTGGGATTCTCCAGATCTGCTTCCGGATCATATCCTGCCTGTAGGATCACCTCTTCCGTATTGTGACAGGGTTCATATCCTTTCAAAATGCAAGAAAGCCGCCCTCTTCCTCTGGTATAAGAAGTCACCTCTGTCTGATAACCACCCATAGTTGCAACCGGCGCCGTTCCCTTTAGAACTGCCATATCTCCCTCTGTAAGAGGCGGTGCGAAGCTTCCGTGCATCCGTTGCACATCCGTCATGGCCCGGCCGATCATATCTGCAGGCACCTCCAGGACAAATTCATACACAGGCTCTAACAGCACGCTGGAAGCCTTTCGAAGCCCCTGACGAACTGCCCGATAAGTAGACTGTCTGAAATCTCCGCCCTCTGTATGCTTTATGTGTGCCCTGCCATTTACCAAAGTAATACGCATATCTGTAATTTCCGCACCGATCAACACCCCCGGATGCTGTCGCTCCATTAGATGTGTCAGAATCAGTCTCTGCCAGTTGCGATCCAGCACATCCTCGCTGCACCTACTGTCAAAAGTAAGCCCACTGCCTGCCTCTCCCGGCTGCAGCAACAGATGAACCTCCGCATAATGCCGAAGAGGCTCAAAATGACCTACCCCTTCTATGGGTTCTGCAATGGTCTCTTTGTACACAATGCTGCCTGTGCCAAAATCCACCTCCACATCAAAACGTTCCCGAATCAGGCTCTTTAAGATTTCAATCTGTACCTCACCCATGACCTGTGCATGAATCTCTCCCACTGCTTCCTTCCAGACAATGTGAAGCTCCGGTATTTCCTCCTCCAACTGTCTAAGCTGCCCCAACATCTTATGTACATCGCAGCCTTCCGGCAGCTGAATCCGATAAGTCAGCAGCGGCTCTAAAAGAGGCAACATGCCTTCCTTTTCACAACCGATCCCCTGACCACTGCGTGTTTCCTTAAGTCCTGTGACCGCACAGATGGTGCCCGGCCACACTTCTTCTGCAAGTTCATAGCTTGTACCCGAATACAAGCGGATCTGGTCAACCTTTTCGCCATTTATCAGAGACTTCACCTTCAGACTTCCCGAAGTAATCTTCATGTGCGTGAGACGATTTCCCTGGGGATCCCTGGAGATTTTAAATACTCTTGCGCCAAATGCCTCCGACTTTACTGCTACCGGCAATGCAAATCTTTCGATCCCTGCAAGAAGCCCATCCACGCCTATCAGTTTCAGCGCAGAACCAAAGTACACCGGGAAAATGTCTCTATCCCTGATGGCCTTCGTAATTCCCGCTTCCTCAAGAGCTCCTGTCTCCAGATATTCCTCCATCAGTGCTTCCTGACAGACCGCTACATTCTCCAGATATTGCTCCTGATCCTGCCCTTCACCGAAATCCACGCATCTGCCATCCAGTCGCTCCTTCAATTCTGCAAGCAGTTTCTCCCTGTCTGTCCCCACTTGATCCATTTTATTTACAAATAAGAATACCGGAATTTCATATCTCTTAAGTAGCCGCCATAAAGTCTCCACATGCCCCTGCACACCATCCGCGCCGTTTATCACCAGAATGGCTGCATCCAATACCTGCAGTGTCCGCTCCATCTCCGCTGAGAAATCCACATGCCCCGGTGTATCCAGAAGGGTAATCTCCTGTTCTCCCAACTTCACCAGCGCCTGCTTGGAAAAGATCGTAATCCCCCTAGCCCGCTCCAACTCATATGTGTCCAGATAAGCATCCTTATGGTCTACACGTCCCAGCTTACGCAGTCTGCCCAAGGAATACAAGATTGCTTCTGCCAGGGTGGTTTTCCCTGCGTCTACGTGTGCCAATATTCCGATTACCAGTTTCTTTTTATATTCTACCATGAACTTATTGCAACCTCGTAAGTCTTTATTTGCCTCTCAATAATCACTTTTATTGTACACTTTATGCTTCAAAATTGCAACTAAAAAGAGCTCACGATTATGCAAACCCCTTATTCCGAATCCGCCAGCACCCAGAGATTCTTTATCTGCCCCTTTAGCTCCTGATAACTCCATTGTCTCTGACTATGGCTTCTGCGGTTTGGATCATTGACCAGGAAACCGCCTTCGTCGTAGCCCCGAAGCAGAATATAATGACCAGTGGTGGTAAAATCTCCGGGGCGCATGCTGCATACGATCAGACCATCATTGTCTAATGCACTTTTCATACGATTTTCATCAAGAGGCAGCTCTTGACCTGACAGGCCCAGAAGTTTCGCTCCTTCGGTCCACAAGCTCCAACTGGTACCCCCTACTGTGTAGAATCCATTTTCATCCGCAAACTCAGCCAGCGTCTTAGGATTCTCCGTGGTATCCTCTGTAAAATAAAGGTACGCCATGCACAGACAGGTGGGGCCACAGCCTGACAGCCCTATGATACTGTCTCCATAAGCCTCATATCCCCAGCGCTTGTCCCACTGCATGAGAAGAGGTACATTGCCTGTCTCAAAATCCTCTGTCAGATCTATGGGCTGTCCCAGATAATTGTCACGCTCCTGATAGCCTGCCACAAAATCTGCAGCCTCCATATTTTTGTCAAGCATATCTTCCAACTCCTGTTGAATCGCCCGGGAATTACTTCCCAGCCCGGAGAGCGCCTGTCTGGCTATCTTATATGCCGGATTGTGGCCTGAGACTTGCTGAGAGTCTTGCAATTGCAAGCAAAAGCCTATAAATGCAGTCAATAATAATCCGCATACAACCACGCGCCGCCCGCGTGCTTTTTTTCGTCTTTCTTTTCCTGATGACATAAAAATACTCCCTTTCTGCCATATATTAAATATAGTATAAGACAAAAAGGGAGAAAAATCCCTGTTATTTTATTTTAGTTTCCTTAAGACTTTCTAAAGAATAATCCTTTTCCTCTTCCTCAGTCCTCTTCTGTCCAAACGACTACAGGGGCGTTCCTATACCGCTTTTTGAAAATCTTTCTGCG
>JAZRJO010000281.1:0-3788 GCA_045645825.1 Acetatifactor sp.
ATGTCAAGACCTGACAGGGATTTTAGAGAGTTATAACCATATGTTGATCAATCGAGATGCCCGGGTAAGAGTCCTGGACCCCAAAGGAGAATATGAGGGTGAAGCCTGTGGCATAACTAGAACAGGAGAGCTTCTGGTGGAGATTGCTGACGGTACAGTGGTGCAGGTCTATGCCGGTGAAGTTTCCGTCAGGGGAGTCTATGGTTATGTGTAGGAGATATGTTTATGGATGATAACAGGGTGGTGCTCTGCGGAGCCAATGCCTATGAGCAGAAATATTATTTTAATGAGCAGTTCAACGCCATACCGGATTCTATTAAGGATGAGCTTAGGATTATCTGTGTGCTTTTTACAGAAGAGGTGGGCGGTATCTTTACCATCGTGTTTGAAGAGGATGGCACGTTGTCGCTGGAAACCAATGCAGAGGAAAATGATTTTTATTATGATGAGATATCCAGCGGCCTTTTGGTGGGAGAAATCCGCAGGAAAAGGCAGGATCTTTTGGAATCCTTGAGTCTGTATTATCGTGTATTTATCCTGAAAGAGGATGTTTCGAGCCTGTTGGAGGAAGAAGAATGATTTTAGTAATTGATGTGGGAAATACCAATATGACCCTGGGTGTGTACGATGGCGAGGAACTTAAGGCCACGTTCCGGATGATGACTAAGACACCAAGAACATCTGATGAATATGGTGTGATGCTGAATACGCTTCTGAATACCAAGGGCATCAGTAGCCGGATGATCGAGGGCTGTATCGTTGCCAGCGTAGTTCCGGATGTGATGCATTCTCTGACAGGCGGCATCACGCGTTATGTAGGTGTGAAAACATTGACAGTAGGACCGGGGTTAAAGACCGGTATCAAGATCATTACCGAGAATCCCAGGGCCATCGGTGCTGACAGAATCGTGGATGCGGTGGCAGCCTATGAGAAATACGGTGGGCCTGTGTTGGTCATTGATTTTGGTACGGCCACTACCTACGATCTGGTGACAGCAGAGGGGCATTTTGCAGCAGGTATTACGGCTCCGGGCATTCGGATCAGCTCTGAAGCACTGTGGTCTCAGGCGGCCAAGCTGCCCAAGATTGAGATCAAGAAGCCGAAATCTATTCTTGCCCAGGAGACCATTACCAGTATGCAGGCAGGGTTGGTATACGGGCAGATCGGTCAGACAGAGTATATTATCCGCAAAGTCAAAGAGGAGAGTGGTCTGCCGGATTTGAAGGTGGTTGCTACCGGAGGACTGGGCAGGCTGATTTCTGATGAGACAGAAGGAATCGATGTGTATGACAGCGCCCTGACGCTGGATGGTCTTAGGATCATTTATGAGAAAAACCGCAGATAGGGTGTATTGTATGAGTAAATTAACGATAGGCAATGTGTCTTTGGATAACAATGTCATACTGGCTCCCATGGCAGGCGTAACAGACCTGCCATTTCGTCTGTTATGCAGGGAGCAGGGAGCCGGTCTGATCTGTATGGAAATGGTCAGTGCCAAGGCCATTTTATACAATAACAGAAATACCGAAGAATTGATGGAAATCCACCCACAGGAAAAACCGGTTTCTTTACAGCTTTTTGGTTCAGAGCCGGATATTTTAAGTGAAATGGCCAAAAGGATCGAAGAGAAGCCTTTTGATATTTTGGACCTGAATATGGGCTGTCCGGTGCCTAAGGTGGTGAATAATGGAGAAGGTTCTGCTCTTATGAAGAATCCCAAGCTGGTGGAGCAGATTATGACAGGGCTGGTGAAAGCGGTGCAGAAGCCTGTTACGGTGAAGATCCGCAAGGGTTTTGATGACTCCTGTGTGAACGCAGTAGAGATTGCCAAGATCGCAGAGAGCTGTGGTGTGGCAGCCGTGGCCGTCCATGGCCGCACCAGGCAGCAGTATTACAGTGGAAAAGCGGATTGGGATATTATCGCAGCAGTGAAAGATGCTGTAAAGATACCAGTGATCGGTAATGGTGATGTGGACAGCCCACAGGCAGCGGCAGCAATGCTTGCACACACAGGCTGTGATGGTGTCATGATCGGAAGAGCTACCCAGGGAAATCCATGGATCTTCAGGGAAGTGGTTTCATTTCTGGAGACCGGTGAACTTCTTCCAAAGCCTTTGGCAAAAGAGAAAAAGGAATTGATCCTTAGGCATGCTTCACTGCAGCTTAAGGTAAAGGGAGAATATACGGCAGTCAGAGAGATGCGTAAGCACCTTGCATGGTATACGGTGGGGATGCCTCATTCCGCCAGATTCCGCCAGACCATCAATACTATAGAGAGTATGGAGGAACTGATCTCAGCGGTGGATACGATTTTTGGGGAGTAAAATACAAGGAATAGAATAGATCCGTTCATCATATATTGGTATCATGGATACGATTATTTACCTGAAAATGGACAAAAGGCAAAGACAGGAACTGCCGGTTTTTCATATAAACTTATTACGGTCCGAAGAGTGTCAGACATTGATTTTGGAAGGCATGCAGATTCTCTATGTGACCATACCTTGGAATATTGATAAGAGATATACCTGTTGGCCCAGAGAATTGCCGGGCTGGCTGGTTCCTTTTTTCGGATACAGTGCTTCCATTGAAACAATCTGTAATCTTAACGTGGAGAAGTGGCTGGAAGAAAAAGGCATGAGGGCAGAATGGGAGAAGTTTTGGCCCTATCCTGCCTACAGAGAGTATCATCGATCGGAACATGCCAAGGCACTTTTTGCCAAGGGAATGGAACAGTTTGGTCAGAAACAGGTCCAATGTTTTGTGCTGGGCTATGAGAATTATATGCCACAGATCCTGGCATCTTTTTTCAAAAGGATCAGGACGCTGACTTTTATCATCGCAGGCGAGTGCCCTGTGCAGCTTGCGGAATATCTGGAAGAGCTTGCCTGGGAGGAAGGGCTGGCAGCAAAGGTTCAGGAGCTTTCGGACAAGACCGGATACCGCGGACTTAGGCTTCATTGTGACACACCGGCTCTGGTTCTTGACTTTACAGGGGATGAGAAAGTTGCTCCCGCCGGTGCAGTTCAAAGCTTGATATGGATCGATATGGACTCTTTGGAAGCCAAAAAGTATAAAATTTTGGTGAAATCCAGAGAAACTGTGTATTTTTCTATGAAAGAAGAGTGGGGAAGACTTGACACTATCGACAAAAATAGGTATAATACCTTAGTTAATTAGGGTAACTATAGCACAATAATGGGAAATGGAAGGGTACAGCAAAATGCAGGAAAAGAAAAATATTTTAACTTATGAAGGTTTGAGGAAATACGAAGATGAGCTTCATGAGCTGAAGGTCTTCAAACGCAAGGAAGTGGCACAGAAGATTAAAGAGGCAAGAGAGCAGGGCGACTTGTCTGAGAATGCAGAGTACGATGCTGCTAAGGATGAACAGCGTGATATCGAAGCAAGGATCGAAGAGCTGGAGAAAATTCTGAAGAATGCAGAAGTCGTTGTAGAAGATGAAGTGGATCTGGATAAGATCAATATCGGCTGCAAGGTAAAGATCCTGGATATGGAATTCGACGAAGAACTGGATTACAAGATTGTAGGATCAACTGAGGCAAACAGCTTAAAGGGTAAGATTTCTAACGAGAGCCCTGTAGGGAAAGCACTGATGGGCTGCAAGGTGGGAGATACTGTAGAAGTAGATACTCCGGCAGGTACTTGTTCTTATAAAGTGTTGGAGATTCAGAGAAGTAACTAATCAGATAAAGGAGTGGAGACAGTGACAGGAGCACAAAATAACGTTCAGGAGCAGGATATTAATCAGTTGTTAAAGGTGAGA
>JAZRJO010000282.1:0-3621 GCA_045645825.1 Acetatifactor sp.
CTCAATACCCAGATATCCCAGATATTCGCATACCATAGTTCTCACGATAGGACCATTCTCACCCACACCGGCAGTAAAGCAGATCACATCCACGCCATTCATAGCTGCGGTATAAGCACCGATGTACTTAGCAACACGGTAGCAGTAGGTCTTCATTGCACGGATGGCATTCTCATTTCCTTCTGCCAGGCCGTCCTCCAGATCACGGAAGTCGGAAGAAAGGTTGTCAGATAATCCCAGCACACCGGACTTCTTATTCAGGATCGCCATCACTTCATCAATGTTCTTATTCTCTTTATGTGCAATAAACTCAATGATTGCAGGATCGATGTCACCGGAACGTGTACCCATGATCAGACCCTCAAGAGGAGTCAGACCCATGGAAGTATCTACACACTTACCGTTCTTAACAGCAGATACGCTGGCACCATTGCCCAAGTGACAAACGATGATCTTCAGATCCTCGTACTTCTCTCCCAGAACCTCAGCAGCTCTCTTGGATACATAGGAGTGGCTGGTTCCATGGAAACCATATCTTCTGATCTTATACTTCTGATAGTACTCATAAGGGATACCATACATATAAGCTTCCTCAGGCATAGTCTGATGGAATGCTGTATCGAACACACCAACCATGGGAGTATTAGGCATTAATTTCTTGCAGGCATTGACACCGATCAGGTTAGCAGGATTATGCAAAGGTGCAAGATCATTACACTCTTCCACAGCTGCGATCACTTCATCTGTGATCACTACGGAACCGGAGAACTTCTCACCGCCGTGAACCATACGATGTCCGATGGCGCCGATCTCTTCCAGATTCTTTACAACGCCGGTCTTTTCATTGGTCAGGGCTTCCAACACCAGACGAATAGCCTCTGTATGGTCAACCATGGGGGTTACCGTTACTTCCTTCTCTGCACCGGCCGGTGTGTAAGCAATTTTGCTGCCGTCAATGCCGATACGCTCACAAAGTCCCTTTGCGATACACTGCTCGGACTCTGAATTGATCAACTGGAATTTTAAAGAAGAACTACCACAATTGATAACTAAGATATTCATTTTATTTTCACCTTTCTATTTTAATCTTTAATCATTAAGCTGTGCCTGTACAGCGGTCAGTGCCACTACACCTACGATATCTTCCCAGGAACATCCACGGGACAGGTCATTAACCGGCTTTGCGATTCCCTGAAGCATTGGACCATAAGCCTCGGCACCACCCAGTCTCTGCACCAGTTTATAACCTATATTACCTGCATCCAGATTAGGGAAAATCAATACGTTAGCCTTGCCTTCTACCGGACTTCCGGATGCCTTGGACTTCGCTACAGTGGGAACCAATGCAGCGTCAACCTGCAATTCTCCATCCAGTACCAGATGAGGATACTGCTCCTGAGCAATCCTTGTAGCTTCTGCAACCTTATCTACCAACGGATGTTTTGCACTTCCCTTAGTAGAATGACTGAGCATAGCTACCACCGGCTTAGGTCCTACCAGTGCCTTAAAGCTTCTTGCAGAAGTATCTGCGATAGCTGCCAGCTCCTCTGCGGTGGGATCCTGATTCAAACCACAGTCTGCAAAAACAAAGGCTCCGTCTTCACCCTGATCCTTAAACTGGGTATCCATAACAAAGAATGCAGACACCAGCTTCACACCGGGCGCTGTCTTTAAGATCTGCAGTGCAGGTCTTAATGTATCCGCAGTGGAATGACACGCTCCGGCTACCATACCATCTGCATCACCGGCCTTAACCATCACAATACCAAAGGTCAGATAATCTTTAAGCAGGATCTTTCTTGCCTGTTCCGGTGTCATTCCCTTTGCCTTTCTGGTTTCATATAATAAATTTACATAATCCTCTAACTTGGGAGTGGTCTGGGGATCAATCACTTCCACACCGGTCAGATCTACCTCCAGACAGCCGGCTTCATCCATGATCTTCTCTTCATTACCTACCATTACAATCTTGGCAATACCCTCTTCCATAATTTGGGCAGCTGCCTGTAACGTTCTCTTATCGTTACTCTCCGGTAAAACGATTGTCTTCTTATCAAGTCTGGCTCGTTCTTTGATTTTGTCAATATATGACATACCTTTCTCCTTTCCGGCGGTTCTTCCGCTTTCCATTATTTTTTTATAAGCTTGTATTTTTCTCTTAACAAACCTCTCTTTTTGTATTATACTAAATAAAAGGCCAATATACAAGGCAAAATAGGCTCTTAATTGTATATTTTCACAAACATGTTGTTAAAGAATTATCGAGCAAAATGTAAAAAATATAGGAGGAACTCAAACATGAAAGTTAACGGTATTATTGCCGAATATAATCCCTTTCATAACGGGCATAAATATCACCTGGAAGCTTCTCTGGCAAGCACCGGCGCTGATTATACGATTGTCGCCTTGAGTGGTAATTTTATGCAAAGAGGTACTCCTGCCATGATCCATAAATATGCCCGTTCTGAAATGGCACTTAAAAACGGCGCTGATCTGGTATTGGAGATCCCATCCTTCTATGCCTGTGCCAGTGCAGAATTTTATGCACATGGTGCTGTAACCCTGCTTGATCAACTTGGAGTGGTAGACTGCCTGTGCTTTGGCAGTGAGTGCGGTGATGTGACTGTCCTTACGCAGATTGCAGAGATTCTTGCGAAGGAACCGGCTGCATTTCGTAAGCACCTTACTACCTGCCTGAAACAAGGGCATTCTTACCCCACTGCAAGGTCTCTGGCACTTGCCGGATACCTGGAAGAACATTGTGCCTCTAAAAAGGAGCACTGCGCCACCACGCCCAATAATATCCTTGGGATTGAGTATATCAAAGCCCTTCTGGGCCGTAACAGCAACATCAGACCGGTTACGATAAGTCGCGTAGGTGCTCAGTATCATGAGCAAACGCTTTCCACCGGTTATCCTTCCGCCACAGCGATCCGTCATGCCATTTTCACACAATACGATCAGAACAATACCGCTTTTGGTTCACCGGCCACGCTTATAGATCAATTACCTGATTGCGTGTTAGATATTCTGCAAAATGTGTATAAAACATTACAGCCCATACAAATGGATGATTTCTCCCAAATCCTTTTGTACAAGCTGTTATGTCAAGCACCATATGGTTATGAAAAATATTTGGATATAAGCAAGGATCTTTCGGATAAGATTAGTAAAAATCTTTTCCGGTTTCAAAATTACAGTGCTTTCTGTGACCTGTTGAAAAGCAAAGATACCACCCACACGCGCCTAAGTCGTTGCCTGATGCATATTTTACTGGATATCCGGACAGAAGATATGGAACGTTACAAAGCCATGGACTATGTGCCTTATGCAAGAGTGCTGGGACTGCGTAAAGACGCTGCACCCCTGCTCTCCGCCATCAAAGAACATGCTTCCATTCCGCTGATCACGAAACTTGCCGATGCGGAAAATATTCTTGGTGGGGATGCACTGGAAATGTTGCGCAGAGATATTCAGATCAGTCATATTTACAATGGAGTGGAGGCGAATAAATGTGGGACAGCTGTTCGCAATGAATATCGGATGCCTATTGTGGTGATTTAGTTGCGGGCGAGTGACGGTTTGCGCGCGAGTGACGTTCAGCCGCGCCCCATTCGCAAA
>JAZRJO010000283.1:0-2970 GCA_045645825.1 Acetatifactor sp.
TGCTAAGCTTTTGGCTTCGCATCCTGAACTTACTGTTTTTGGGTTGTGAGTCTGCCTTTCATCTTAGACAATCGTCATTCTCACTCGTTTTGATACGATTTATTCGCATCTCTCTGAATTCTTCCAGAGTATTGTCCAAACAATTTAAACAATTTACTCTTAATCGGAATCTTTGATTCCGTTTGGAATTTTTCAGGGTTGCATTACTGTTTATTTGTCAAGGTTCATCGTTGTCATCTCGCTGTTTTCTTAGCGACAACTTCTATAAGATATCACATTTTTTTCAGTTTGTCAACAACTTTTTTTATTTTTTTCAACTTTTTTCTCGCTCGCCTTTTAGACAAGTTACAAATCAAAGCCGTTGACCTGACAACGAATGTGAGTATACCACCCTTTTCGCCGTTTGTCAACACCATTTCTAAATTTTTTACACACTTCCTACAATTCCTTTTCCTATAACAGTTCTGAAGGGGATAGTCCTACGCGAACGTCACTAGCATGTCAAAAGCCGTCTGCATCTCATTCCATGCAGACGCCTTTTTTTGCTTTGCCAGCCACGTTCTTCTTAAATATTATTCAGTATTTTAATATGTGGTTTAAATACAGTATATATCAAAGAACCTTGCTCATGCCCAAATTCTTTGATCATTGCAGAACGTATGGAATTGAGATTCTTCCTTGGAATACCCAAAAGAAAATCACCTATTTTCTTTGCTGTAATCCCTTCCAGCCCACTTCTTTCCAAAACGGTCTGTACATATTTCATAAACCTTCTTTTCGCGTCGGGAAGATAAAGCGCATCCAGGAGCGGTCTGCAATCCTGATGCTCCTTTAATTCTCGGTAAATATCATTCCCCAATTCATTACCAATTAAAATTTTCAAAGCAGTATTGACATCTGTAAGATTATTCATAGAAATAGAATAAAACATCTCTTTTACAGAAAAAGCATCCTTCATGGGATCCAAACTTTCACACTTATTAACAATTCCCAGAAGTGATACATCAAGGGGATCTTCATATACCTCCTCTGTTGCAATCTCCTTTTGCGGCTGCATGGGCACTTGGTCCGTTTCAGATAACTCTACTGCTTTTTCCGGTTCTTTTTCCAGGTCTTTTACCGGGTCCTATTTGTATTTCTTTTTGCGTTCCTTAGTCCGCTTCTGTGGTTGATTCTCCTTCAGTGATTCTTGCTGCACAGTTGATTGTTTTGCCTCTGGCGTCGTTTCAGATTGTTCCTCAACCTGAAGATGTCCTGCTTCCGGCTCCGCTACCAACTGTTCCGGTGCTGCTTTTGCCTGTTCAGGCACCACAGGAATTTCTTCCGGCTGTGACTCCGGCATCTGTGATTCAGAAACCACCGGCACAGACTGCTCTGCCACTGCCACCGCTTCAATCTTCGACCGCTCTGCGCAAACTTCCTGATTAACCGTCTGACTTTCCTGAATTGACTGTTTTTCCTGCAGTAACACAGAAGAAATCTGTGTTACTTCCTCCACTTCAGTTATGTCACGAACATTCTCTCTTTCTTCCACCTTCTTTTGGAGGATCGGTTTACAGTTTTTCTTACCGATACGATGTACGTTGTATGATCGCTCTTTCCAATATTTTATGGCAGCATCGTAGCCATAATCATCAGACACGATGATAAACTCCGCTTTCGGCTCCTGACACAGCTTATATCCCAACTCTGATACCAACTGGAAATCCAATGCATTCTTACCTTCATAACACTTGTTAAAAACAGGAATCTGACAATGGGCAATTACTTGCAGCAGATTATCATAACTGATATAGGGACTTTTTTCTGTGTAGAAAACAAACAACTGATCCTCTTTGGACATGGTGGGCAACAACTGAGACCAGCTGGCACCAATATTTTCACTGTCAACCAAATAAATTTTAGCCATATTCACCTCTCAATTGGCTGGCTCTCTTATTATACTACACAACAGATATTTTATCAACTAATATGGACATTTTTACCATAAACCCTTTTACTACAAACTGGCTGACCACTGACTATGATACAGTTCCGCATAGAATCCGTTCTGCATAAGCAGGCTGTCATGATCTCCCTGCTCTATGATATTACCGTCCTTCATCACCAGAATCATATCTGCCTGCTGAATCGTAGAAAGTCTGTGGGCCACGATGAAACTGGTGCGTCCTTCCATCATCTTGGCGAAAGCATTCTGAATCTGAATCTCCGTTCTGGTATCAATAGAAGAAGTAGCCTCATCCAGTATCAACATAGGAGGCAGACAAAGCATAACTCTCGCAATGCATAAAAGCTGTTTTTGTCCCTGGGACAGACCCTCTCCATCTTCTGTGATCACCGTATCATATCCATGGGGCAGCCTTTTGATAAAACTGTGTACATGGGCAGCCTTAGCTGCTGCGATCACCTCTTCTTCACAAGCATCCGGTTTACCCATGCAGATATTTTCCCGAATGGTCCCGGACTTAAGCCAAGTCTCCTGCAGGACCATTCCATAGCTGGTGCGCAGGCTTCCTCTGGTGATATCCCTGATATCCATTCCATCCACTTGAATAGACCCACTGTTCACATCATAAAAACGCATTAACAGATTGATCACCGTGGTCTTACCGCAACCTGTAGGTCCCACAATCGCCACTCTCTGCCCGGGCTTTACGATAAGGTTAAAATCCTGAATCAATTTTTTCTCAGGAACATACTGGAAATACACATTCGAAAGGCCCACATTTCCTTCCACATCTGTCAGCACCACTGCGCCTTCTTTATCCGGCACCTGTGCCTGTTCCTCAATCAGTTCAAAAATCCTGGAGGCACACACCAATGCATTCTGCAGTTCTGTCACAACACCGGAAATCTCATTAAAGGGTTTGGTATACTGCTTGGCATAGTTTAAGAAACTGGTGAGATTACCAACGGTAATGCCGCCGAGGATGGCGATCAGCGCACCGGTAAGGCCCACACCTGCGTAAA
>JAZRJO010000284.1:0-3676 GCA_045645825.1 Acetatifactor sp.
GGTGATAAATAGGAAGGAGAGGAATGATAATTGGCGTCTTATTTGCGTAGGTATTGTATTCCGCACTCTCTCCATAGCGGGCCATCTGACGTTTTTCAAGACGCTGCGCTCCGTTAAACATAATATAAACGATGCAGATATATGCAAGAATGGCAGTGATCCACTGTCCGACTGTTGCATATGTAGTAATGCCGCTTATAAAAATACCGGTCCAGAAAATGATCTCACCCAGGTAGTTGGGGCAGCGGACAATCTTGTAAAGACCTTCAGTTGCCACCATATCAGGGCGTTTCCTCTTCTGTGCTGATTTCTGCCGGTCTGCAATGGATTCCAGAATAAGGCCGAATACAGATACTGCAAAGCCAACAACGGGAAGCACCACATCTGTGGAAGCATTATCATAACGGAACAACATGGGACTCACCTGTGCAACATATAACACAGCCACGCTGACCCAAATCGTGGCAAGCACAAAAATCGGCATCTTTTTCTCGTTGTTTTTTGCCAGTGTATCTTTGGCTACATCCGTTTTCTTGAAAGAAATATTCTTAAATTCACGAACAAGAAGAAATCCGGAAAGTCTTGCGCCATAAGCAATAAATAATGCCATTTGAATCACCATGATCCAAACAGGCGTGGCCGATGGATTGATCAGGTACATTATAAAGATCGCGATCCCTCCGCCTGCAACAGCAAAACCATATCCGATAGAAAGAAAATAAACAAATTTATAAAATCCAACTGCACACATCACTGCGCATACTGCAAGAAGAATCCCAAGAAGTGACCAGGGCATAATCAGTTACTCTCCTTTCCGAAATAGTTTTTAATATAGGCTGTAAAGCTTTTATCTCCCGTACAGGTATCTCCCACAAGGTCGTGGCTGAGAGTCCATCTGGAGAACAGGATAATGTCATGTTTTCCTGCTTTCTTGATCCTTGGCAGATTGGCAAGCACACCAAAAAGCCAGATAGGTGCCCATTTTATTTTCAGTGGCTTATCAGCCGCTTCGAAACACATTGCTGCCATTTGCTCGTAGGTATATGTCTCTTTGCCGCCTACATTGTATGTAGCGTTTGTATCCATCATATGGTCTACAATAAACTGCGCAAAATCAGGACAGTCCACTACATTTGCCTTCACATAGCCATAGCCTTTCAGAAGCTGCATCTCACCCTTGTCAACATAAGGTTTAAATACCTTGGCAATGTCGTAGAAATACCCGGTGGGACGATAGATCACATACTCCATATCCTGTTTCTTGATTTCCTCTTCCACCAAATATTTTGCATGAAGCATAGGAACCTTTTCAGCACCCGGCTCATCGCAGGAGATAACAGAAATATAGTTAAACTTCTTTACCCCTGCACGCTTTGCTTCTTCGTAAAGATTCATATTCCCTTTGTAATCAATATCATAAGAAGTAAAACGAGTGGAAGCGCCGGTAAGTCCCATGGTGGTGATCACAACCTCTGCACCGTCACAGAGTCCCTGCAAAGTTTCCGGTTTGGTTGCATCGATTTGGGCGAAGGTATATTTCCCCTCACAGCCTTCTACTGCCACTTCCTTCAGATCAGCCGCCACTACCTCGTGCCCGTCATGGCAAAGGCACTTTAAAATTTCTGCGCCAAGATTGCCAAAAGCGCCTGCAAGTACAACTTTCATCTGTCTTTCTCATATCTCTATTTATTTTTATTCTTTTCTTTTGACCGTTTATCATTAATGATTTTCATATGCTCTTCTGTGATTAGTTCCACATTATTCTCTCTGGCCCAGTCTACACAGCCTTTTAACACCACAGATAAGAACACCCGCGGAACGCCAAGAACAGTCTTTAGTGCTTCATCGGTAAATTTAATCTTATCATCCACACGGTCCGCTGCATAACGTACGGACTCTAACGATGCCTGACGCATCTGTAAAAGCTCTGCTCTCATCTTTGTTTTTCTGTGGAACCAGAAATTTTTACTGTCGCGATAACCATAGTCAACCGGAAGAGCGGGGAAATCTTTGGCTCTTACACCGTTGATGATGGCATCGCTGTATTTTTTCTTCATCAGAATCTTATCTACGCGGAGAATAAAATGTGCTCCGAATTTGCTGGTAATTCCATTAAAATCATGATAAGGACCTTCATAACCATTCAGCTCACCCGGCATATCCTGATCCGCGCCGTCAAGTTCACGCATCCAGGTACACTCAATCACTTGGATAGCATCCGTCAACACTTGAGGTCTTGCTTCGCCTGTCTCTTCCGCAATCATGCTCTTTTCCAATTTAAAGTTACATTTCGGCATCTTTTCGACGGGCTTATCACCGGGCCAGGAAAGCTTCACTGCCTCTTTAAAGGTCTTTGGCCTATCATCGATGAAATTCAGTGCACATTTTCCGTTTCGCAAAATATTCTGTGCAGTATTGGATGAATTACGACAGCAAAGAAGCATGGCATAATAATCCTTCCCTGCCACATAATACGGTTGCACCAGGGAATACGGCCCTAAAGTGGTGGTTCCGTCTTCGCAAAGCGTACTGATGATCACTGTAGGCATTGGGAGAAACAGAGAGGTTTGGTAGAAATTATCTACCACACGAAGGTTCTCAAAACTACTCATAATGTTCACTCCTTTTCTTTAGAAAGTTACTTATTATAATTAATTATATGAGAGTGACAAAAATATGTCAACCTTGCCAAAGAATCTTTTAAGATTCTCGGCAAAGGTTGACATCATGTTAATTTTGCCACAATATCTGTTGTCCCTTCACTAAGGAATAGCTTACCAACCTGTAACTCTCCAAATCCTCCCTGTGCATATCTACAGCCGTGATCTGATGATTCTCATAGGTGGTATAATAGTAAATTCCCTTGTCAGTATTGCAGCATGAGGTATATATGGTGATCTCATATTGCCCTTCTCCCATCCGCACGCAGCCTCTTTGCTGGTCTACGGAGCCGAGTATATGGAAGAACTGGCTGATACTTTCGGATTCGGTGTCTCCCGACAGGGAATTCATTTTGGTAAAGGCCACCTTTACAAAACGGGATGCAGAAGACAGATCCCCCGGTAATCCTATAGCTCCCATGCCGCGGCTATAGATTGCCAAGTCCAAATCTTTGGAAAAAAGATTCTCCGGCGTATCAATAGACAAACCTATATAGTTATTCAGGTTAAACATATGATAATCAAAGCTTGGGTTATTGGTAAGGACGCCTACCGGGTTATCATATATCTTGAGGCCCTCTTTCACAGATTCCACAGTAATGGATGCATCCCGGTCGGAGATGATCCAGTGAAGGGGGGACAGGGGTAGTTTGCTGCTGAAATGCTCCTCTATTACATTCATGGGTTCCAGAAGACTCTTCACTTCTGCAATAT
Organism: Acetatifactor sp.; assembly: GCA_045645825.1. GTDB lineage: Bacteria > Bacillota > Clostridia > Lachnospirales > Lachnospiraceae > Acetatifactor. The sequence continues at coordinate 3,375 of JAZRJO010000284.1, forward strand.
TACTGCACTGCCCCAAGATCCAGGGAATGAATTCAAAGGGCGCCACATTGTCACAACCTGCCTTCTCCCGCTTATAGTCTGCATTTCCCGCAAAATACAGTCCTGCCATACTTAAGCCTTTCTCATTGGTGGCATCATAATAAAGGGGATAATCATCTACCACATAAGCCATACCGATCATGGCATAATGTTTCTCCAGATTGTTCACCTTACGAAAATGTAGGGGATAATTGCGTGGAGTTATGGTCACTGTCTCCTCATAGGAGAATTCAAAATCCAACGTGCGCCCAAAATAGTGGTCC
>JAZRJO010000285.1:0-5963 GCA_045645825.1 Acetatifactor sp.
TATCTTACCATCGGAACCCTGTACTTCACTGTTGATCGTCAGTGTCTCGCCACTGGATGCACTTCCCACTACATCACTGGAAGTGCTGGCTTCTTTACGGATCCTAACAGAATTTCCCGTAACCTTCCCTTCCGCTGCACTGCTTAAAAAGGACAGCCCATTACAAAACAATATCATGACCACTGCCATTACAAGTGCAGCTGCACTGTACCATATCCATGTCTCTTTACGAACCCTGCTTGTATTCCTCATATGTTCCTCCAATCTGGTCATCACCCGGTTCTTTCCGCACCCCATCTTTGACACTTACTTCATACCTTATAGCCTATTCAAGCCTCATCAATTGCCTTTCCAATATCATGACGCATATATTTATTTTCGAATGCTACCCACTCCGTAGCTGCATACGCATTGGCTCTGGCTTCCTTCAGGTCTTTTCCTTTGGCGGTAACGCCCAATACTCGTCCCCCATTGGTCACGATTCCCTGTTCTGTCTGCTTGGTTCCTGCATGGAAACAATAATAGCCTTCCGCCTGCTCAAATTTCTCAAGCCCTTTGATCACAAATCCCTTTTCATAGGAAACAGGATAACCGTCACTTGCAAGTACTACACACACTGCCGCATTATCTTCAAATTCTAATTCTACCTGATCCAGAGTACCTTCTACACAGGCCTCCATTACTTCGATAATATCATTCTTCATTCTGGGCAGGACTACCTGCGCTTCAGGATCTCCAAATCTGGCATTGTATTCCAATACCTTGGGACCATCCGGCGTCAGCATCAGTCCGAAGAAAATGATACCCTTGAAAGGTCTGCCTTCTGCTGCCATGGCATCCACGGTAGCCTGATAAATGTATTTATGACAGAACTCATCCACTTCCTTGGTATAGAACGGACTGGGGGAAAAGGTTCCCATACCGCCGGTATTCAGTCCCTGATCTCCATCCTGGGCACGCTTATGATCCTGGGCAGAAGTCATGATCCTGATGGTCTTGCCATCCACAAAGGAAAGTACGCTGACTTCTCTTCCTGTCATAAATTCCTCGATGACCATACGATTTCCGGCACTTCCGAACTTCTTATCCAGCATAATGGATGCCACACCTTCTTTGGCTTCCTCAAGGGTATTGCAGATCAATACACCCTTACCCAATGCCAGACCGTCCGCCTTCAACACGATGGGGAACTTTGCAGTCTCCAGATATGTAAGTGCCTCCTCTGCACTGTCAAAATTCTCATATGCCGCAGTAGGAATGTGATATTTTTTCATCAGGTCCTTGGAGAAAGCCTTGCTTCCCTCCAGAATGGCTGCATTCTTCCTGGGGCCAAACACCTTGATCCCCTCTGCCTCCAGAACATCTACCAAACCACCCACTAACGGGTCATCCATACCTACAATGGTGAAATCAATCTCTTTTTCTTTGGCAAAAACTGCCAACTTTTCAAATTCCATGGCACCGATAGGCACACATTCTGCAATCTGACCAATCCCCGCATTACCGGGAGCACAGTAGATCTTATCTACCTTAGGGCTCCTTGCTACGCTGGTGGCGATCGCATGCTCTCTTCCACCGCTTCCTACGATCAATACTTTCATCTGTATACCAGCCTTTCTCTTCTAACTGCTTCTTATCAAGCTCTTGCTTCAAGCTCTTAACACCTTGCCGCCTTCTACTTTAATACGGCCATTGGCGATATCATCGATGGCCTGGGGAAGCAGAATCCACTCTGCCTGCTCCATCACTCTTCTCTGCAACACTTCCGGCGTATCATCATCCAACACTGCTACTGCCTTCTGAGCAATAATCGGGCCTTCGTCCATACCTTCGTTGACAAAATGCACAGTAGCACCTGTCACCTTAACCCCACGTTCCAAAGCTTTCTCATGAACCTTCAGACCATAATAGCCCACTCCACAGAAAGAAGGGATCAGGGAAGGATGAATGTTAATGATACGATCACTATATTTCTGCACCATTGCCTCCGGAATCTTCACAAGAAAACCGGCTAATACGATAAGATCCGGACTGATCTCATCAATTTTTGCAAGAAATGCGTCATTGAACATTGATCTGTTTTCAAATTCTTTGGGCGAGATACAATATGCAGGGATTCCTGCTTTTTCTGCTCTTTCCAGACTTTTCACGCCTCTATTGTTACTGATGACCGCTGCGATTTCGGTATTGGTGATCTGACCGGCCGCCACCGCATCGATGATCGCCTGCAGATTGGTCCCACCGCCGGACACCAGCACTACTGTTCTTAACATAAGGTTACTCCCTTTTCTCCGGCCTCACAGTTACCTACGATGTAAGGAGTCTCACCTGCTGCCTTGATGGCCTCCATGGTAGCTTCCACATCAGCTTCCTCTACAGCCAGGATCATACCGAGACCCATGTTAAAGGTATTATACATCATCTCTTCTGCAATATCACCGGTCTTCTGCATCAATTTGAAAATAGCAGGTACTTCATAGCTGTCCTTCTTCACAACAGCATGTACACCTTCCGGAAGCATTCTGGGAATGTTCTCATAAAATCCACCACCGGTAATATGGCTGCAGCCCTTAACTCTCACACCTGCATCCTTGATGGCTTTCAGAGTCTTCACATAAATCTTAGTAGGAGCGATCAACGCTTCACCCAGCGTCTTACCCAACTCATCATAATAGGTATTCAAGCTTTCAGCAGTCATCTCAAACACCTTACGTACCAGTGAGAACCCATTGGAATGTACACCGGAAGAAGCAATACCGATCAGCACATTGCCTGTCTTAATATCTTCACCGGTGATCATATCTTTCCTATCCACCACACCTACTGCAAAGCCTGCAAGGTCATACTCATCCTCAGGCATCAGCCCGGGATGCTCTGCGGTCTCACCACCTACCAGTGCTGCACCGGACTGCTTACAGCCTTCTGCCACACCGGATACGATGGTAGCAATCTTCTCCGGATAATTCTTACCACATGCTATGTAATCCAGGAAAAACAAAGGCTCACCGCCTGCACATGCCACATCGTTCACGCACATTGCCACACAATCGATACCGATAGTATCATGCTTATCCATTAAAAATGCCAATTTTACCTTTGTACCGCAGCCATCTGTTCCTGACAACAGGACAGGATCCTCCATATCCTTGATCGCACTCAGTGAAAATGCACCGGAAAATCCGCCCAAACCACCCAGCACTTCAGGTCTCATAGTCTCTTTTACATGTTTCTTCATCAGCTCTACTGATTTATACCCAGCTTCAATATCAACTCCAGCTTTCTTGTAATCCATCTTGATAATCTCCTATCTTCTTATTTCTTCATGCCTTCTGCATATGCCTTGTAACCAATCTCCTGAAGCTTTGCATCCTTCTTCTGCACCTGCTCTTTCAGATCCTGACTATACTTCTTCAGTTTCTCAAGAAGTGCAGCATCTGAGGTTGCAAGAATCTTCGCAGCCAACAATCCTGCATTGGCTCCTCCATTGATAGCTACCGTAGCCACCGGAATCCCGGATGGCATCTGTACGATGGAGTACAGAGAATCCCTGCCACCCAGAGAAGTGGTATGCATAGGAATACCGATCACCGGCATGGGAAAAATCGCAGCGCACATGCCCGGCAGATGTGCTGCCATTCCTGCACCTGCAATGATCACCTTAAATCCCTTCTCTTCTGCACTTTTCGCATATTCAAAAAATACATCCGGTTCTCTATGGGCGCTGATAATGGTCATCTCATACGATATACCCAGCTCCTCTAAAATATCTGCAGCTTTCGCCATAACGGGCATATCAGAATCGCTGCCCATTACTATACCAACCTTTGCCATGTCAGTTCTCCCTTCTGTATATCTAGTGTGCCGTCCTTATGACCATGCACAAACCTAGCTTATGATCCATATACCTCTAGTTTACTAAACTTACGCCAGATGTGCAACATATTTTTTCATTTGACGACAATTTTCCTGCAAAAAATTTCTTTGTTCTTCGGAAAATGCCCCATTTCTTTCTAAAGCAGTGCTGAAGACTTCCAGTTTTCTGTTCATATAAGCCTTGTCCAAAATCATGGCTATATCTTCCTGATGGTCTGCCGCACAGCGTTCCATATCCTTATCCCCTGAATTCAAACCATATCTGTTCATCCCGGGTACAAACCCATAAAGCATACTGGAAGAATTCAGATAAAGACCATCCATATGGCTCACACCATTGTTAAGTTCCTTCACAAACTGCTCAGCCGCCACATCAGCATAATCGAAGGCAAACCAGTACATGATCCTGCGGATCGTCTCAAATTCCGGCAGTTGTCCATTCTCTTTCCACTCATAAGTATATGCCGCATATACTTCCAGAAAAAGCTCCAGCCGAATTACAACATCCTGCGTACACCCCGCCTTCACAAAAGGCTCCAGACTACAAAGTTCATACAACAGCCAGGAAAGAATCCTGCCATGCTCTATTCCCAAAACAGCCTTAGCATACGTGGGATTCAGATAACCATGCTCATAAGGTATCTCCGGTGCAAACAAACACTTTCTATCTACCGGCTTTGCCATCCCTTTATTGCCATCTTCAAGAACACCGATCAAATAGCGGGCTACGGCCGCAAAATACTCTGTTGTATCCACCGACAAATATTCATTTTCCACAAAAGCCAGCTCTTCTGCCATCTCCCTGATTCTGCCAACCGCCAATTCATACCGCTCTTTTAGAATATCTTCTTCCATCGCATTCCTTTCCTCCAAATCCTGCCCGGCCACATTCTCAAAGCGCAGCATAAAGCAACACACTGATCAACACAAGTGCCGCTCCATTTAGTATGATACCAATCACCGGAAATAGCAGAAACTGATTCTTCTCTCTCATCGCAGTAATTCCAAGTACCAATCCCACCACTGAAAATGCCACCGCAAAAAGCCCTGTAAATCCATATCCTGCCGGCACATTTCCACCTTTACTGTAGGACAGGAAGATCACTGCGATCATAGATGCCAGACTGATGATTCCCAGAATCATACCCATGACAGCCTTATCTGAATGCCTCCTATTGGTAAACATATAATTTTTTCTTGCCATAGCCTGCTTCCTTCCTAATCATATCAAGCTTTCAATAGATACGGGCATCCTCTGCACACTGCCACAGAAAGATGCCCTTTCGCATTCTTATTCATCTAAAAAAGGATTTTCGATTTACCTGCAAGCAGCTTCGCACCACAAATGATCAGAAGTACTCCACCGGCAATTCCTACTGCCAAGGAGACTACCCCCAACACAATGTTCATAGCACCTGCACCATTCATGGTCTTATACAATTTCTCTTCCATTTTCAGTCCTCTTTTCCTAAAATCAAAGTCACTTGATTAAGCTCCATACACCTCATAGTATGCATCAATGGCAGCCTTTAATGTATCATCAATATAGACCTGTCCCTTGTAGGGCCTGTTATGCAGATGCTCGATCACATCTGCCATGGTCACGATGGCATTGGCCTCAAATCCATACTTCTCCTTGATCTCAGCAAGTGCGCTGAGCTTACCTCCAAGCCCCTTTTCCATACGATTCAAAGAAACCATGAGACCTACAATTTCTACATCTGCGGCACCTTTCACCTTTGGAACAGTCTCTTCCATCGACTTTCCGGAAGTGGTCACATCCTCGATCATAACCACTCTGTCCCCATCCTTTAACTTACTTCCCAGGAAACCACCCTTGTCTGCACCGTGATCCTTTTCTTCCTTACGGTCTGAGCAATAACGAATCTCCTTGCCATATAATTTGCTGTATGCAATGGCCGTTACCACACTAATGGGAATACCCTTGTAAGCCGGTCCGAATAACACATCAAAATCATCACCATAAGTATTATGAATGGCCTTGGCATAATACTCACCCAGCCCCATCAGCTGACTTCCTGTAACATATCCTCCTGCATTCATGAAGAACGGAGACTTGCGTCCGCTCT
>JAZRJO010000286.1:0-2776 GCA_045645825.1 Acetatifactor sp.
GCTTTTCTATCTGCCCTTATCGCCACAGTGATCGGAACCATTGCCTGTATCTCCATTAACAGCATGAAGAAACGCAATCGTGCCGTTATCATGGGAATCACCAATATTCCCATGCTGAATGCAGAGATCGTAACCGGTATCTCCCTGATGCTTTTATTTATCAGCCTTGGGATTAAATTCGGTTTTACCACTATCCTGCTTTCACACATCACCTTTAATATTCCTTATGTGATATTGAGTGTCATGCCAAGAATGAAGCAGCTTAATCCCAGTACCTACGAAGCTGCCCTTGATCTGGGAGCATCCCATACTATGGCCTTTTTCAAGGTAGTATTTCCGGATATCCTGCCCGGTATTCTGTCAGGCTTTTTGATGGCATTTACTATGTCACTGGATGACTTTATCATTACTTACTTTACCAAGGGCCCCGGTGTTGACACCCTGTCTACCAAGATATATACCGAAGTGCGAAAAGGTATTAAACCGGAGATGTATGCCCTTTCCACCATTATATTTGTAAGTGTACTGGTTCTTTTATTGTTAAGTAACTATTCACCAAAAGATAAAAAGAAAGTTTAATATCCAACTTATTCAGAAAGGAATCTGACAACTATGAAAAAATTAATTGCTTTACTCCTTTGCGGTATCACCGCTACTGCTCTTCTCACCGGCTGTGGCTCTGACAGCAAGGCAGGTGTTAATGGTGAGGTTTATGTATTCAACTGGGGGGAATATATCGATCCTGATACACTGGATATGTTTGAGAAAGAAACCGGCATCAAAGTGATTTACGATGAATATGATACCAATGAGAGTATGTATCCCAAGGTGGAGGCAGGCGCTGTTGCTTATGATGTGATCTGCCCTTCCGATTACATGATTCAGAAAATGATCGATAATGACCTGTTGCAGGAACTTAACTTTGACAATATGCCAAATGCCAAGGCAAATATTGGTTCCCAGTATTATGAACAGGCTGCTGCTTTTGATCCCGGCAACAAATACTGCGTACCCTACTGCTGGGGAACCGTAGGCATCCTTTACAACAAGACCATGGTCACAGAACCTGTTACCAGCTGGTCTATTCTCTGGGATGAGAAATATGACGACAATATCCTGATGCAGGATTCTGTCAGAGATGCATTTATGGTTGCCCTGAAGGCCAAGGGCTATTCCATGAACACGCTGGACAAAGCCCAATTGGAAGAAGCCGCTAACGATCTGATTGCCCAAAAGCCTCTGGTACAGGCATATGTTGGAGATCAGGTGCGTGACAAAATGATCGGCGGAGAAGCTGCTCTCGGTGTTATTTACTCTGGTGAAGCCATTTATACCCAGCGTGAAAATGCCGACTTGGAATATGTGATTCCTGAAGAAGGTACAAATGTCTGGATCGATGGCTGGGTAGTTCCCAAGAACGCACCCAATAAAGAGAATGCTGAAAAATTCATTGACTTTATGTGCCGTGGTGATATTGCATTTAAGAACTTTGACTATATTACTTACTCAACACCCAATACTGCAGCTCAGGCGCTGATCGAGGATGAAGATATTAAAAATTCCAAGATTGCGTTCCCTGACTTGTCCCAATATGAAAATCTGGAAACCTTCAGATATCTTGGCGAAGAAGGTGACGAGCTTTACAATAGTCTTTGGAAAAAGGTTGATGCCAGCTCTGATGAATAATTTATAACTGTACTATAAAAATTCTATAAGAAAGAGGTTCCTGCAAGTCAACAGACTCACGGAACCTCTTTTTATTACATTAGATTACACGGTGCAATTTACAGCAATACTTATCACATTACTGTTCAGCTGTTTCAGACTGATCAGACATTTCACATCCACAAGTCTCAGAAGACCTGGAAATATTTGGGAAACGAGAGCTTCTTACAGACGAATCATAGTCGTAATCCGAGTCGCGTCTACTCCTACGCACGCCATCATTATCACAGCCGCAATCATTATCACGTCTACGATCATTGTCACAACTGCAATCGTTATCACGTCTACGATCATTGTCACAACCGCAATCGTTATCGCGGCCACGATCACTGCCACAGCCGCAATCATTGCCACAATCGCAATCACTGTCACGCCTACGATCATTATCACATCCATTGTTACAAATGCGGCTGTTATTACGGCCACAGGAATTGCCGCAGCCACAACCACAATTATTTCCGCAGCCAAACAGCAATAAGATAATCCACAGACAATTCATAAGCTTAGAATCCTTTTAATTCTTTACAATATTTTATTCCAAAACCACAATATGTTGCCTGTCTCTCTTTACTCTACTTGTGCAAAATCTGCCCACGAATATAACGAAAAGTCTCCTCTTCTCCCTCCCTTGCCAACATCACAAGAAGCTCCTCCAGCTTTTCTTTTGTATCAGGATGCAGTGGCACATTATCAGCTCCTTTTATGTAATATTGCAGGGGTGCCTCATCCGTATACTTCTCTCCAAGATACACCTTGCCGGCAGCGATCCTGTCCATCATCATCTCCGCAATATACTTATCAGGCATGGCAACCGGTGCCATGCCTCCCGGAACACTTTTCGTACTGTAATCGATCCAATACTCATAATGATGCTTATTACGCCCTTTATGGTGGAGCCAGGCACTGGAATACCCTTTTTCCTCCCGCTCCGCATTATTAGGGCTTCTGTCACCTTGATAATACTTCATTCCCACCAAGAACTCTGTAGGACTATATTTGGACATATCATGGAGTATCCCCTGCTTATAAAGGCCTACCCGAAAGCACCCCT
>JAZRJO010000287.1:0-3978 GCA_045645825.1 Acetatifactor sp.
TATGCGATGGTATTCTTGGCAGCATCATGTTTCGTAATACTTTTTCCTGTTTTTGCCGTAATGGCGGCAGCTGCTTCATGACTGTCTTCGATGATTTCCACACCATTTAACAGATAAGCCCCGCCTTCCAATAATCGTATCATGGCTTTCTCCTTTATTTTGTCTGTTTCTTGTTTCTTTTATTTCTTTTGCTCATCACTTGCTTTTATATGCAGATGAATGGCACCACTCTCATACGCGGCAGGTCCTACAATCTGTAAAACCTTTTTCTCACCTTCAATGTAATCCTTGTCATAGAAATGTACATGTCCTGCCAGCACCAGTTCTACCGGGCTATCTGCTGCGGTAGTCAAGTCCATGAATCGCTGAGAAGATTCATCAGGATAAATCCCGCCATAATTGCCGCCTCCCAGCACCACCGGACTGCTCCAGACTTCTCTGGCCCGTCCTAACACAGACTGGGTGATCAAGGGCACATGTAACAGAACGATCACCTTTTTCTCTGTGCGCAGAAGTTCCTCATACTCTGCAAGCGCTTCCTCATGCACCTGATCGCTGCTGTTATCTACAGCAATAATCCTGATTTCTCCTATATCAAGGCACTGGATCTCCGGGCGATTATTCATATAGGGTGCCAGTCGTGGCCGATACTCTTCTATAGCAGTCTGGGTCATATACTCCCAGGGTTGCGTCCAGTCATGGTTCCCGGGCGTGTACAGATAAGGCTTTTCCAGCTTTTTTAGCTGTTCGTCCAGCAAAGTAAGATTGCCTTGCATGGGCGCATCAATCAGGTCGCCGCCCAATAGTACCGCCTCATACGCCTGCTCATTGGCGTATGCAATCCATTCCGGGAATTGCTCAGCCGACTCTACTCCTTCTGCATTTACAAACTGCACCTTCCGTTCCTTAGCACTTGCGTGCTCCTGCAAAGAATCCTTCGTGGACATGGCAACAATGTGTAGATCCGTAAGAAACAGAAAATCATACTCTTCTTCCAATCCTTCTATCAGAATCTCTTCTTTCATAACGGGCTTTTCCCGGGTGCGGTCTGTACAACCTCCCAGGAAAAGCATACTTGTTACCATTATCAGAAGAACCGGAAAGCTTTTTACAAGATGATGAAACATACTATTGATTCCAATCCTTTTATTTTAAAACTACCTGATCCAGGTTCCATATCTCATCCACATACTGTTTGATGGTTCTGTCTGAAGTAAACTTACCACTGCTGGCCACGTTCAGGATCGCACTCTTTGCCCAGCCGGCCTCGTCTCTGTAAGCCTGCTCCACTCTTCTGTGGGCCTCTGCATAGGACTTAAAATCCTTCAGGATAAAGTAGGTATCTGCCTTGCTGGTACTCTGGGTATTGAGCAGAGAATTGTACAGCGGACGGAACAGTTCTGTATGAGAATAGGTTCCATTGATCAGCTGCATCAGCACCTTACGCACATCCTGGTCATTGTTAAAGATCTCCATAGGATTGTAACCACCATGGTTCTCATAATTGATCACTTCATCAGAGCTTAAGCCAAAGATGAAGGCATGCTCCTCCCCTACTTCTTCTACGATCTCCACATTAGCACCGTCCATGGTACCCAAAGTCAGCGCACCGTTAAGCATAAACTTCATGTTACCGGTACCGGAAGCTTCCTTACTTGCCGTAGAAATCTGCTCAGACACATCTGCTGCCGCAAAGATGATCTCGGCGTTGGATACATTGTAGTTCTCGATAAATACCACTTTGATCCTACCGTTGATAGAAGGATCGTTGTTAATCACATCTGCCACGGAATTGATCAGCTTGATGGTCAGCTTCGCATTGCGGTATCCTGCTGCGGCCTTAGCACCGAAAATAAAGGTTCTGGGATAGAAGTCCATCTCCGGATGCTCCTTCAGCTCGTTGTACAAGTACATCACATGCAGGATGTTCAGAAGCTGTCTCTTGTACTCATGTAATCTCTTCACCTGTACGTCAAAAATTGATCTGGGATCTACTTCCACGCCGTTATGCTCTAAGATATACTTGGCCAGACGTACTTTATTTTGGTATTTGATATTCATAAACTCCTGCTGAGCCTTAACATCATCTGCGTAAATCTTAAGCCGGCCAATCTGAGGCAGGTCAGTGATCCACTCACTGCCCACATGATCTGTCACCCACTTAGCCAGCAACGGGTTACCATGCAACAGGAATCTTCTCTGGGTGATACCATTGGTCTTATTGTTAAAACGCTCCGGGAACATCTCATAAAAATCACGAAGCTCCTGCTTCTTTAAAATTTCTGTGTGCAGTCTTGCCACACCATTTACGGAGTAACCTGCCACAATAGCCATATGAGCCATCTTTACCTGTCCGTCATAGATGATGGCCATCTTACGGATCTTCTCCTGTACATTGGCATAAGGATCATTACCGTACTTTTCCTGAATCTGCAGGATAAAGCGGCGGTTGATCTCCTCCACAATCTGGTAAATTCTGGGAAGCAGTCTGGAGAATAGCTCAATGGGCCATTTTTCCAAAGCTTCCGCCATAATGGTATGGTTGGTGTAAGCACAGGTCTTGGTAGTAACCTCCCATGCTTCGTCCCATGTCAGATAATATTCATCCATCAGAATACGCATTAATTCCGGAATCGCAACGGTAGGATGGGTATCGTTTAACTGGAATGTCACCTTCTCATGGAACTTGCGGATATCATCATGCTTTCTCATGTACTTGGCAATGGCTTCCTGTACAGAGGCCGAGATAAAGAAATACTGCTGCTTCAGACGCAGCTCTTTCCCTGCATAATGATTATCATTAGGATACAATACCTCCACGATATTCTTTGCCAGGTTCTGCTGTTCCACTGCCTTCTGATAATCACCCTTATCAAAGGAATCCAGAGAGAAACACTCCACAGCCTCTGCATCCCAGATACGCAGGGTATTGACGATACCATTGCCATAGCCTACGATGGGCAGATCAAAAGGAATGGCCTTTACTGACTGATATCCTTCCTGACTGAAATAATTCCTTCCGTTTTCATGACGGACAGTCACGTAACCGCCGAATTTCACAATTTTAGCATACTCAAGTCTGCGAAGTTCAAACGGATTGCCGTCCACCAGCCAGTTGTCCGGCACTTCCACCTGATAACCGTCGCGGATCTCCTGCTTGAACATGCCATAACGATATCGGATGCCGCAGCCATATGCCGGATACCCCAGCGTAGCCAGAGAGTCCAGGAAACATGCTGCCAGACGTCCCAGACCTCCATTACCCAGTGCCGCGTCAGGCTCCTGATCCTCCAGCACATTCAGGTCAAGACCCAGCTCATCTAAAGCTTCCTTCACCTCATCATATGCCTGCATATTGATCATATTATTGCCCATGGCACGCCCCATAAGGAACTCCATGGACATATAGTAAACCATCTTAGGATCTTCCTTCTCGTAGGTCTTCTGGGTCTCCATCCAGTTCTCTACGATCTGATCCTTGATGGCATAAGAAACCGCCTGGAAAATCTGCTGTGCAGAAGCCTCCTCCAATGTCTTGCGATACAAAGTCTTTACATTGTAAAGCACACTTCTTTTAAATAACTCTTTATCAAATTTTCTTACCACTGCTGCCTTTGCCGTTGATGTCACTTTTGTTGGTTTTGTAGCAGATGTCTTCAAACCAAATCCTCCCTTTTCTTCTCATTCATAAATAATTTTTCAATAAGCAGTATATCAAATTCTTCTTTATATTCCAAGCACCATTTTATGTAAAAAAACCCAATATAAGGAAAAGGCCGCTGTGCGAACATCCCCCCCCCACGCACAGCGGCGTCACTTACTGATATTACTGTTTCTCAATAGAAATGGTTACTTCCTCGCCATTTACATTCCATGCGTTCGATACTGCAAGCTCAGTGTCTGTCACCATGGCATCTGCCAGTACTTTTCCTGCAATCGCTTCTTGATTACGTGATACGATTGCTGCCAGCTTCTCAT
>JAZRJO010000288.1:0-4141 GCA_045645825.1 Acetatifactor sp.
CCATATCAGATATTCCAGACCCGACACCAGATTATGATAGTCCGGTTTCTTCTTTTCTTTATCCGCAAACTGAGGAATCATCTCACTGTGAAGCACAATTGGGCCGGCTACCAACTGGGGAAAGAATGATACAAATAAAGCATAATCCACTAACGTGTATCTGCCCATTTCCTTCTTGTAACTATCTACTACAAAGGACACCTGCTGGAAGGTATAAAAACTGATTCCCAGAGGAAGTGCAATATGCTTTAACGTAAATTCACTTCCGGTCAGCGCATTCATATTGATAATGGTAAAATCCAAGTATTTGAAATAAAAAAGAATGCCAAAATTAACTACCACTGCCCCGATCATTATGATTTTTCTGAGCGTTGCCTTTATTCGTACATCAGTCAACACTAAATGTACCAGATAATTTACCACAATACTACCCAAAAGCAACAGGCATAATCTATAATCCTGGTATCCATAAAATACAAAAGATGCCAGAATCAGCGAAACCTTTGCCGCCTGATACCATTTACATTTATTCAGCCCAAAGTATGCCGCCCATACTATGGGCAAAAAAGCAAACAGAAAAACATATGAATTAAACAGCATTTTCCTTACCCCTGATTTCTAATCTTCTGTATGACAGTATACTCTAAAAATTTCCTCTCCATCTAAAAGGATACTGTCGATCCTCTCTAAATTCATATCTCCAAAGCGAATACTGCAATACTCCTGCAGCCATTCTATGCTCCGGTCTACACTCACCACATAGCAGCATTGTTCCTCTGTGTCAGCCAACAGTCCCCCGCCATCTGCTGTCCCTTTGAGCCGTAACTCAAGAAGCGGAGACTTGCTCATCCAACCACCGGCCAACAAGTGATTTTCCGGTTGCTGTACCACATCCCACACTCTGCCGGTGTAGTTTACCATGGAGCGTACATCTAATAAAAACAAGATGTCCGGTTGTTCCTTGCAATACGAAAGCAATGCTTCCCACTCCCTCTGCTTCCTGGCCTGCTCTATGGTACGTCCATACATTTCCTTACATTGCCAAGCCCCTGTCAACAGCAAAAACAGAATCACCACACCGCTGACAACCTGCAAAATAGCATGCTGATAACCTTTTTCGACACCGGCACTTGCTGCCTTACCGGCTTTCTTTTCCTCCTGCAGCAAATCTATGATCATTCCTGCCAGGATAAACAGATCCATAAAATAAAGTGACACATATACCCGTTCCGGGAAGCGGCCACGCCATATGAGGTAGATCCATATCATACTTCTGCCACCGCCCAGACAGCACAAAAGAAACAGCTTCAGCCAATCCCTTTTTCTCAGCAACAGTACCACAACCAATAAATAGGAACATATGAGCAACCAATTATATGGCTGATCATTGTACATGATATGATAATAATATTCTTTGACACATTGGATCAAATAGTCCACAGTGCTTCTCTGATCATCCCGAACAGTTGCTGTAATGCCCGCAGCCTTTTCCTGCATACCGGCAGTCACACTCTCATCCAGCACCAATACATACTCTTCCATGATACGATGCTGTTCCCGGCTGATCCCGGCCTCCTCAAACAATGCTTTGTTCTCTTCAAAGGTAAGCAGTCCATCATAATCATACAACTGCGTCCTTGCATCATTATATTCCGTGTACTGCTTCCAGTCTTCTCCCTGATACATCACTTCATTCCACAGTATACATATCACAACACCTACTGCCGCCAAAACTAACTGCCGGGGCAGTCCGGAATGTTTCTTTCCTGCTATCCTCCAGAGCACAGCAACACCCAGAAATGGCAACAGCAAAAAAAACACCTGACTTCGTATACAATAACATAGAATGAAAAGTACTGTTGCGATCCATCCACCGCCTGTCATCACCAGAAACAGACCACTGCTCCCCACTATACTTGCCACCAGCGTATAGTGCATGGTCAGCAGATGGGGGATAAACAATGCAACACACAAGCTTGCTACGGCGGCGATCCACATGATTTTATGGCTTTTTACAACCCTTAAGATCACTGACGATATAGCCAACCAAAAGCATCCCACCATCGCAACGTCAAACCACGATACCTTCCCGGTGACGCGGTACAACAGACTGATGATGCCGGAGAGCGGATATTTCATATACACAGTATGACCATCCGGTGTACCTGTATATGCCCCGGACAGGATACTTTTCATCATCACATCATCATTCATGGAATAATATGGCGGACATATGATGGTTATCCCAACCAGCACACACAGTACCAAACCGCCGATTATGAAACATTCCTTCTTACTATTTCGCTTTTCTCCGAAGCTCATACACTACCAGTCCTTCATCTCTTCCTATCTCACGCAGTTCCTTTTCCCGGCATAACTGATCGATCTCTCCATCCACTGCCACTGCCAGAAAGCTGCTCTGTAACACATCAATATTTTCCTTCACATAATCCGCATAACAACAGCTGATGCCGTAACCCTCCGGCAGCTGATACAACATCTGATACGGAGTCAACACGGAACTTTCTCCTACTTTATCACTAAAGATCCATATCATTACATTGTCATAATTGGGTGCATTCTCTTCTATGAGAACACATTCTTTTGCAAAAATTTCCTGCCAATATTCCCCGCGTTCTGTAAGCTCCTGCGTCACAAAAGGCACTTGATGCTCATAAGGATCCGTTGATGTGGCAGTAAATAAAAATACAAAAACAGCAGCTATTGCCACAGGCTTTTTAAAAAACCTGGTCTCCATCAGACTTACTGCGAAAATCCCCGCCACAATAAATGTCAGCAAATGTTTACTGCCATCCTGCATATTATACATCAGAAGCACTGCTGCCCATATTCCGGCAAAACAGATTAACAGATAAAGCCGGATCGTCAAACCTTTAAGTTCCTTCTTGAGCCAATCTCTCACGCTCTGGATCAGCAATATGACTGCTACCATAGTAAAAGCAGCAAAATATTCTCCCCAGTACAATCCACTGCGAATACCTTCGATCAACAACCGGAAAAACCGGATACCCTCATGCCATATCTGATAAAGTATAAACTTCACCCCTGCAAAAAAGCCCTGCTCCACAAATGCCTTTGCCCAGGTTACGTCAAATAACGGTACAAAATACTCTGCACTAAAATAATAATTCACCAATGCATAACCTGTTACAGTCACACCTACTACTGCTGCAGAACTGGCTGCCCCCAGCCACTTCTTTCTGCGAATCCAATAATAAATGGGCAGAAGCATGAACACAAACAGATACGGCCGCATCAGCGTCATCAAAGAAGTCATGACAAACAACAATACCAGCTTTGCCACATGCCCTTTTTCCTGATAACTGATATTCAGAGCCAGCACGATAATCACCATTGCAAAACAGATACACTCCGGCATACCGGACAGCATATATCTGGTAAGTGGGGGAAAGCTCACAAAAAGGAGGGTCAGGATACCAAGCTGCTTTCGACCCGGCTTCACCAGCCACGCAAACAGGAACATGGCAAGCATCATGAGAAAAATATTGCAGTAAATAGGTGAAGACAGATTCCATCCAAATAACAGCCCCCAGATGATCCAGGGAAATACCAATACCGGACTCCAGGCTGCAAAGGATGCTATCAGGGCATGACTCTCATTAAAACCGAAATATCCTTGAGGATACCCAAAGTTTATGATACTTTCCACCTGTTTAAAATAAAACAGCTCGTCATTCCACTCTCCCGCCGGAATATACACTTCGCCGATGTTCCTCCCCTGAGCCGCACATGCAACGATGCAGCAAAGCAGAGGCAGACAGGCCATTATAAGTGCTTTCCATATTACCCGGTATTTCTCGATTCGGGCGAAGACTCTTTTTAATGTTTCCACTATCTTCATCTCCTTTTATTCTTTTCATAATCCAAACTACTGTCAATTGTCAGCACCGGTATCAGATAAATCATGCAATAAGCCAATGTACCATCACGCCACATAATCTCCGTCAATCCGAAAACTATAATTGAAAGATATAGAATCAGGTGTGAGATATTATCTTTCCACAATGCCCGGATCATGATCACCACGAGTATCAGTAACAGGATACCGGCCAAAGGGCCATACTGAAAAGCATACTGAAGAAATACATTATGAGCGTGG
>JAZRJO010000289.1:0-7008 GCA_045645825.1 Acetatifactor sp.
CACTGCTTTGAATGAACTGCAGGAGTTGTATAACGGCAAGTCTCTGGTAGAGGACGGAGAATTTGCGTTGGAAGTGCTGGAGTACATTAATCAGAAGGTAGCTCAGTTTAAAGAAGAGGACGGCAACCTGTACGCTATTTATGGTACCCCTGCAGAGAATCTGTGTGGTCTGCAGGTGAAGCAATTCAGAGAAAAATATGGTATTGTAGAGGGTGTGTCTGACAGGGAGTACGTGAGCAACAGCTTCCACTGTCATGTGACGGAGGATATTACCCCCATCCAGAAGCAGAATCTGGAGGACCGATTCTGGAATCTGAGTAATGGCGGTAAGATCCAGTATGTGAAATACCCCATTGATTATAACATAGAGGCTGTTAAGACCTTGATCAGACGTGCAATGGACATGGGATTCTATGAGGGTGTCAACCTTTCTTTGGCATATTGTGACGACTGCGGACATCAGGAGCTGGAGATGGATGTATGTCCTAAGTGTGGAAGCAGCAACCTGACCAAGATTGACAGAATGAACGGATACCTTTCTTACTCCCGTGTGCATGGGGACACCAGGCTCAATGATGCCAAGATGGCAGAAATTGCGGAAAGGAAGAGCATGTGATAACAGTGAGCCTTGTGCGCGAATTTTCATGCTTGCATGAAAATTCGTGGATTTGGCGAACGTACATCATGAGCGCAGGCGAAGCTGTAGCGAATGATGCTTTGCGGGAACCGGAAAGGTTATCAGGGAAGGGAAAACAGGTATGAGATATCATAATATTACAAGAGATGATATGCGTAACGGTGATGGACTCGGTGTAGTGCTCTGGGTCGCCGGCTGCAATCATTGCTGTAAGGAATGTCACAATCCGGTGACATGGGATCCCAATGGCGGACTTTTATTTGATGAAGCTGCCAGGCAGGAGATCTTTGAACAGCTTGATAAGGATTATATCTCCGGCATCACTTTTTCCGGCGGAGATCCGCTTCATCCGGCCAATAGAGCGGATGTACGGGCTTTGATGGCAGAAATCAAGGAGAAATATCCGGATAAGACCATCTGGCTTTACACAGGAGATTCCTGGGAGAATATCATGCATTATCCCCTGATGAAGTATGTGGATGTGCTGGTAGATGGTGAATTTCATATAGAAGAGCGTGATGTGAAGCTGATGTGGAAGGGCAGTAAGAATCAGAGAGTTATCGATGTAGTGAAAAGCAGAAATCAGCCGGATCCCACGGTTCCGGTGCTGCACTGCGGTGATTATGAGAAGGAGGTGTAGTGATGCGAAGAATAGCAAAGTTTCACAAGGTTAGTCTGGAACAATTTATGAACGGAATGCAGGAAAGTTTTCCGGAGTATACAGAAGCTGATATTAAGGATATTCATGAGTCCATAGTATTGCCAAGGAGAGCCACTAAGGGAAGTGCGGGTTATGATTTCTTTGCACCCTTTTCTTTCTCTCTGCCGCCGGGATCCACCATTAAGATACCTACCGGTATCCGAGTGGAGATGGAGCCGGATTGGGTACTTAAGCTGTATCCCAGAAGTGGTCTTGGCTTTAAATACAGACTGCAACTGAACAATACTGTAGGTATCATTGACAGTGATTATTTTTACTCTGATAATGAGGGACATATTTTTACCAAGCTGACCAATGATTCCAACGAGGGCAAGACCGTTGAGGTGACCGCGGGAACCGGATTTATGCAGGGGATTTTCTTAGAGTACGGTATCACTGTGGATGATGATGCCCAGGGGGAACGCAACGGAGGGTTTGGCAGCACCACCAAGTAAGAACAGACAAAGAATAGGCAA
The DNA here is from genome assembly GCA_045645825.1 of Acetatifactor sp. Taxonomy (GTDB): domain Bacteria; phylum Bacillota; class Clostridia; order Lachnospirales; family Lachnospiraceae; genus Acetatifactor. The sequence goes on from JAZRJO010000289.1 coordinate 1,814, forward strand.
AGAATAGGAACTTCCTTCCCGGGGAATGATATTGGTAAAAACGGGAAGGGAGTTTTTACGTGAAAAAAGATGTAAAAATGTCAGGTAATCTGCAACAGGATATGCAGAATCTGTATAGAATACTTGAGGCAGATACCAGCTTTGACGTGGTATACCGTGTCATTCATATAGGCGGGAAAGAAGGCTGTATCTATTTTCTTGACGGTTTTTGTAAGGATGATATTATACAGAAGCTGCTGCAATATCTGATGGATATGAAGCCGGACAACTTGCCAAAGAATGCCCACGAAATGGCAAAGCAGGGAATTCCCTATGTGGAAGTGGACATGGAGGATGTGTGGGATAAGATCATCACTACGTTTCTCTCCGGTACATTTGTACTTTTGGTGGATGGGTATGAAAAAGCATTATTGATCGACGCCAGGACTTATCCTTCCAGAAGCGTGGCGGAGCCCGAGAAGGATAAGACACTTCGTGGGTCAAAAGATGGTTTTGTGGAGACTGTGGTATTTAATACAGCTTTGATCCGAAGGAGAATCAGAAGCAGTGATCTCAGAATGGTGATGACGAATGCAGGGGACAGCAGTAAGACGGATATTGTGCTATGTTATATGGAATCCCGAGTGAATCATAAGTTTTTGCAAGAGATTCAAGACAAGATCAAGAAGATTCAGGTAGATGCCCTGTCCATGAATCAGGAGAGCCTGGCGGAATGTCTTTATAATAGAAAATGGTTTAATCCGTTCCCGAAATTCAAATATACAGAGCGTCCTGATGCGGCAGCTGCTCAGGTGCTTGAGGGAAATATCGTGATACTGGTAGATAATTCGCCTTCTGCCATGATTCTGCCCACTACAGCATTTGATGTGTTGGAAGAGGCGGATGACTATTATTTTCCGCCGATTACGGGAACTTACCTGCGTGTTACCAGATTTCTGATCGCTTTGGCCACTTATCTTCTGACGCCAACCTTTCTGCTTCTGATGAATAATAGAGAATTGATTCCTTCCAATTTTTCTTTTATCGTCCTAAAGGAAGAACCAAATATCGGACTGATCTGGCAATTCCTGATTCTGGAGCTGGCCATTGACGGATTGAAATTGGCGGCAGTGAATACGCCCAGTATGCTCAGTACACCGCTGAGTGTCATGGCAGCTTTGGTTCTGGGGGAATTCTCCGTCAACAGCGGATGGTTTTCTTCGGAAGTCATGCTTTATATGGCATTTGTGGCCATTGCTAACTATACACAGTCTAACTATGAAATGGGATATGCCCTGAAGTTTATGCGTATCATTACACTGGTGTTAACACAGCTTTTGGGGATTGTTGGATATGTGGCGGGGTTGGTGATATTTGCGGTGACTCTATTGGTCAATAAGACTGTTTCCCATCAAAGCTACCTTTATCCCTTGATTCCATTTGACTGGAAGAGACTTAAGAACAGATTGCTTAAGAGGCGGCTGCCGGGGTCACTGAAGCAGTAACACAAAGGCCCTGCTGTAAATCCATGTTACGCTGATTTACAACAGGGCGTTTCTGATAAAGATTTAGCTATTTAGGTCATCCTTCGCATTTCTCACAGCGGTCAAAGCCCGGATTGAAGGCGTAGAAGTTTCTGCTGTCTAAATGATCCTGAACTTTTCTTAAGCCTTCTCCGAATCTCTGGAAATGAACCACTTCACGCTGGCGCAGGAACTTAATGGGTTCACATACATCAGGGTCTTTGATCAGGCGTAAGATATTGTCATAGGTGGAGCGTGCTTTCTGCTCGGCAGCCATGTCTTCCACCAGGTCAGTGATCACATCCCCCTTAACCTGGAATTCGCAGGCATTGAAAGGAATGCCGCCTGCAGCCTGGGGCCATACACCGATGGTGTGGTCTACATAGTATTTGTCAAAACCACTCTTCTGGATCTCTTCCATGGAAAGGTCACGGGTCAGCTGTTGGATAATGGCTCCTACCATCTCTAAGTGCGCAAGTTCTTCCGTGCCGATATCTGTTAATAAACCGGCCACTTCCCGATAGGGAATGGAATATCTCTGAGACAGGTAACGCATACTGGCGGCCAGTTCACCGTCCGGCCCGCCGAACTGGGAGATGATGACCTGAGCCAGCTTGGCATTCGGCTCTTTGATGTTTACAGGGAACTGTAGTCTTTTTTCGTAAGTCCACATAGATTAACATCCTCCTTCCCAGGGAAGAGGCGCCATGCCCCATCTCCACTCATTATCGCTTTCTGCGTAGTCCTTGGTAAGCGGGAAGTACTTTTCTGAGAATTCTTTCATCATTTGTTTTTTGATCTTATTATAATGATTAAAATATTCCATGGCGCGCATGTCTCGGGGATGGGTATCCAGATACAGAGTCAATTCCACAAGAACGAAGTCTACGATACCGATATCATGAAGCATTTGCTCTTTCTGACTCATCATACACATCTCCTTCCTGTGAAAGGTTTATCCAGTTCCGGGAAAATCGTTCCTGTATGATAAGCTTCATCCAGGTTGTCAAAGATTTTCTCGAAATGCTGCCAGGGAACATAAGCCATGGCAACCGGGAAATGATCGATGGAAACGTCAAAACAATGATCCTGCATAGGTTTGCCTTTCATATTTTAGGTTGTCGGTTAATATTATAGTATGTGGGATGAAGAAAAATGTGATATAAATGAAAAGGGATGTGTTATATGAATAAAATGGCTGTTTTATTACGAAGAATGGATGACTTGGTATGGGGGCCGTGGATGTTGGTATTACTTTTGGGAACGGGAGTTTACTTGATGATTCGCATGGAATTTTTGCCGATACGTAATCTTTTATATGCGCTGAAATGTGTCATTGGACAGGATGAGGAGAGTAAGGCGGAAAGGAAGAATAAGACTGTCAGATCTACTAAGGAGGGAGCAATCTCTCCTTTTTCTTCGCTTATGACTGAGCTTGCAGCTACCATCGGAACCGGCAATATCGTAGGCGTAGCCACTGCCATGGTGTTAGGTGGTCCCGGTGCGCTTGTCTGGATGATTATTTCTTCTTTTATTGGTTTATCTACTAAATTTGCAGAAAGTATGCTGGCTGTAAAATATCGTGTCAGAAATAGTGCAGGGGAATTGTCGGGTGGTCCTATGTATACCTTGGAGTATGGTTTCCCACTAAAACGCCTGGGGAGGATGCTTGCCTGGCTGTTTGCGTTGTTTGCGGTGTTTGCATCCTTTGGAATGGGTAATATGACACAATCCAATTCCATTGCGGCAGCGGTAGAAGTTACTTTTGGAGTGAAGCCGGCGCTGACAGGGCTTATTGTGACAATTGTGACGATTCTGGTAGTGCTGGGAGGCATCCGGATGATTGCGGGGGTTACCCGGATACTGGTTCCGGCGATGGCGGTGCTTTATATGATAGGTGCTTCTGTGGTGATTTTGGTACATATGCATCAATTGCCGGTAGGCTTGTGGATGATCTTTTCCATGGCCTTTTCCCCGAAAGCGCTGGCAGGAGGTGTGGGAGGACATTTGGTGGCTTCTATGCAACAGGCTGTTCGCTGGGGCGTGTCAAGAGGCGTGTTTTCCAATGAGGCAGGGTTGGGCGCTGCCGGGATCAGTGCAGCTGCAGCACAAACAGATGATCCGGTTAAGCAGGGCTATATCAGCATGACAGGGGTTTTTCTGGATACGGTGGTCATTTGTTCCGTCACAGGGCTTGCACTGGCTGCCTCCGGTGTGCTTGGGCGAATGGATGCAAATGGGGAATTACTGACGGGGACAGCGCTTACTATTGCGGCCTTTGAGACTACTTTTGGGGAGATGGGAGGAGTGTTGGTGACCATCGGTATTGTATTGTTTGCTTTTGCTACTATTATCGGATGGGCTTATCAGGGGGAGAAGGCATTTGAATATCTTGTGAAAAAGAGCGAATATGTGATTGTGTACCGATTTTTGTATGGGTTTGTGTGTTTTGTCGGTGCTGTGTGTGCGTTGGATGTGGTCTGGGACTTCTCTGATATCTGCAATGGGTTGATGGCTGTGCCGAATCTGATCTGTGTGCTGGGGATGTCGGGGGAAGTTTGTAGTCAGATGCGGTCCAGAGGTGGACTGAACTAGGATTTTGACTGCTTGGTTTGATTGTTTGGTTTGCAAAGTGATTTATTTGTGTGGAAATTGTGAGAGAAGTTTGATATAATAAGATACAATGGTTGTTGTTATGAACTTTCAGGAAAATGAGGGATGATAGAGATGACGAAAACAATCGAAAACTTTTTGAGATATGTAAAGATAGATACCTGCTCAGACAGTACATCGAAGACAACTCCCAGCAGTTTCAAGCAGCATGATTTGGCCAAGTTGCTTGCTGATGAGCTTGCTGCACTGGGAGCTTCTGAGATTGTATATGATGAGGCGCATTGTTATGTATATGCTTCCATACCGGCATCAAAAGGCTGTGAGGATGTTCCTGTGCTTGGTTTTATCGCTCATATGGATACTTCACCCGCAGTCAGCGGCAGGGATGTTAAGGCGCGGATCGTGGAGCAGTACGATGGAGGAGACATTGTTCTGAATGAAAGGGAAAATATTGTACTAAAGGTCTGTGATTTTCCGGAAATCGCACAGTTTAAAGAACAAGATCTGATCGTAACGGACGGGACCACGCTTCTTGGTGCAGATGACAAAGCCGGGATTGCAGAGATTATGGCTTTCGCTTCGTATTTGATGGAGCATCCGGAAGTAAAGCATGGTAAGATCCGGATCGGCTTTACGCCGGATGAAGAGATTGGACGGGGAACGGATCACTTTGATGTGGAGTTATTTGGCGCACAGTTTGCTTATACGGTGGACGGAGGTGCTTTGGGTGAGCTGGAGTATGAGAATTTCAATGCAGCCGGTGCAATGGTGACTGTGCACGGAAGGAGTGTACATCCCGGTTCGGCAAAGGGGAAGATGAAGAATGCGATCCTGATTGCTCAGGAGTTTCAGAGCTTACTTCCGGTGTTTCAGAATCCTATGTATACTGAGATGTATGAAGGTTTTTATCACTTGGACAGTATCAATGGTTCGGTAGAAGAGACACAGGCCGGTTATATTATCAGGAATCATGACAGGGAATTGTTTGAACAGAAGAAAGCTTTGTTTTTGGATGCGATTGATTTCTTGAATAAGAAGTATGGGGAAGGTACTGTAGAAGTGGATATGGAGGACTCCTAT
>JAZRJO010000290.1:0-5902 GCA_045645825.1 Acetatifactor sp.
TATATTTTCTGTTTCAAAAATAGGCTTTTCCCTGTCAACTTCAAAAACAGGTTTTTCCTTGTCAACTGTGCTCGCAGAACAACCAATCAACCCTAACACACAGACCAATGCCAAAACTAATGCTATCATTTTTTTCATACAATCGCGCTCCCTCGTCAAATTCTTATTTATTAATCTCTACAGGATGGAATTCGTTCTAAACGAACCAAGTATTCCGTCGTATCTTCTTCAAGTTTCTTATCTGTTGTCACTTGAAAACCATGTCGCTCATAAAAGCGAATGGCACGGATATTCTTTTCTAATGCCCACACTGTGTTTGCATTCTGCTTATCAATGGCAAATTTCAAAAGAGCAGAACCAATGGAATTGCCTTGAAGCACGGGTTCTACAAAGAGTTTCTTAATCTCATTACTTTCTACCTGGATAACACCTTTGACAGCACCATCATCATAAACTAACATATTGCCAACAATACTTTCGTATTGCTTCATCAGTTTTGGCACTTGCAATTCATTAAAGTAATAATCATCATTGCGAAATATAGGATAGAAGTTAAGTCTGTAATTAAAAATTACGATTTCCGCAATTCTTGATAAATCGGCAACCGTTGCATGTCTTATGTGTTTCATTATCCCACCTACAAATATACTTTTAAGCCAATGAAAAAATCATGATCCGTTCCCGCAAGTCCTTCCCTTCAAACAGATCCCCACAAACTATCTCATCATTAAACTCCAATTCGTCCACTGTCACAAGATAGGAAATATATTCCTCCAACGGATAATAAAAAAGCAACAATATTTCCCGCGGATTCTCATAATATGACTCGATCATTCTTGCCATCACTTTTCGAAGCAATTCTACGGAGAAAGGGTTAAAAAAATAGAATCTGGTAACTTCTGACGGCACTTCATACTCTTCCGCTCTCGCCAGCACAAATTTGGTTCTGGCCCCCGAAACAGCCGTTTTCTGATTTTCCAACGCGCCCTGAAAAATGCGTTCGTCATATTCAATCCCTATGGTATTTGCCTTGGTCTGATAAGACAGGAAGAAATCGACACGACCTTTTCCGCAGCCATAGTCCAAAACTACATCTTTTTTGCGAATAAGTCCACTGTTTGCCAAACGCTCCAAAACACTGTATGGCGTAGGCTCATATGGATATCGATATTGGTCTGCGTTTGAATCATCTCGGCCAGATGTTTTAATTTTCAGGAGTTTGTCCCATTTCTCATTACTCATCAACAGTCTCCTCCAAATAAAACGAATACAAAATCTTCTGTTTCATCGGCATATTCATCAATTTGCACAAGGCTTCTTCATAATACTGCAGCTGTGTCTCATACCGTTTCCACAACTCTTTAGAACCTTCTATCACATCTGTCTTATAATCCACTAACACCAATTCACCATCTTCCACAAAGAAGGCATCTATGATTCCCTGGATCAGGACTTTCTCCTGCTTAGGGTAATCCGGGCTCAGACGGCCGGCGCCGATCCCGTACACAAAAGGCTGTTCGCGGTACAGCTGTCCGTTTTGTTCAGCCCGGTGCATGCGCAGGGCCAGGGAGGAAGTGAGAAAATGTACCAGCTTGCGGTCATTGACCGCCTGACGATATTCGTGGCTGAGGCGTTTACTTTCTACTTCAGCGGTCAAAAACTGCTGGAGATTCTGATAGATTTTTTCTTCGCAAGCATTATCTATGAAAGTGCTCTCGGCAAGCGCCTCCACATCCAGACCTTGATACACCGCTTCAAAATTCATCAGTTCCATCACCTTGTGGAAGGCATTACCGCGCACAGCGCCGCTGATTTTTTCCTCTCCTCGTTTGAAGGAAGGGATGTATGGCACGATTTCCTGCTCTTCGAAGGCATGGTAGGCAGCCTCATCCTTCTCGGCCATGGCTGCAATCTTTAGCTCGGATACCGTAGTCTTGGTATAGAGATTTTCTAAGGCTTTATGGGGATACTGCCATGCAAAACGCTCCTGTAATTCCTTCAAAGCTTGTGGCAGGGCATAATCAGACACCACTTCCAGGCGGTTCTTTTTGTCCATAAGCCGGATTTGCTCTCCGGTGCGGGCGCCTCCAAGCTCATATGTATTAAGGATCCGTACTGAAACAGAAGCCTTCTGCGCCATAGGAAGCAGAAAGTCCAGGTAGCTTGCACTTTCCATAAAATCATGGAACATCAGCCTGTCAGCTGCAAGAGTCTGCTGTCGCTCCCATTTTCCTTCCGCATCCTTGAGGCAGGCTGTCATGATCAATTTTTCTTTGGGTCTGGTGAGGGCTACGTATAAGACTCTCAATTCTTCCGCCAGATTATCTTCCCTCATCTTGCGGGCGATGACAAGGCGGCGCAAGGTTTTGTTGCGGATCCTTCTCTTAGGATCCACATAGTCTGTACCGATTCCCATATCTACATCAGCGATCAATGCACTGTTCACATCCTGCATATTAAAGCGTTTGGAAAGGCCGGATACAAAAGTTACCGGGAATTCCAGACCTTTGCTCTTGTGTATGCTCATAATGCGCACCACATCCGCATTTTCATCCAGAAGTTCTGCCTCGCCGTAATCCACATCGTATTTTTCCAGTTGTTCCATATAGCGGATAAAATGGAACAAGCCGTGGTAACTGGTCTTTTCAAAATCTGATGCTTTGGTAAAAAGCATCTCTACATTGGCCCGGCGTCTGCTGCCCATGGGAAGGGCTGTTACATAAGCCAGGTATCCGTTTTCCTTTACCAAAGTTTCCAAAAGCTCCCTGATGGGCATATAGGCGGTGTAACTTCGGTAACGGTCAATTTTTGCAAGGAAAGACGCGGCCTTTTTGCAAAGCGACGCCGGCACCTGATCAAAGAGATTTCCTTCCGCCCCTTGCTCCGTCACTGCCTCAGCGACAGCCTTCACTGCCTCATACAGGCTTCCTTCCTTTCCGGCACTTCGGATCAGTGCGATCTCTTCCTCACTGAATCCGCCAAACAGAGATTTCATCATTCCGAATAAAGGAATATCTTGTCTTGGATTGTCCAATATACGCAGCACGGAAAGCAACTCCTGTACCTCCGAAGCCGCAAAATATCCGGTCTTGGAGGTAATGTACACCGGGATGCCTTCCTCCTCCAAAACACTCTTAAACGTTTCGTCCCAACCGGCGTTGGTGCGAAGCAAGATAACCATATCGCTGAAACGAACCGGCCGAAGCTCTCCGGTAGCCTTGTCTGTCACCTGAAAATCAGCAAGCAACTCTTTCATCCTGTGCGCAACGGCAAGTGCTTCTGCCTGTCTTGGTGTCAGGGTCTTTGCACTGTCATCTGTCTGTCCGTCCTCCTCGCTTGCCGCCGCACTGCCCGCGGGCTCCTCCATCAACAAAAGCTCGCTGCCGCAGCCTGTATTCTCCGGATAATAGTCAGCTCCCACATACAGCGCAGCCCTTTCATCATAGTCGATCTTTCCGGTCTGCCTGCTCATGATCCCGCCAAAAATCCCATTCACCGTATCCACTACTTCCTTACGGCTTCTAAAATTTTTGGAAAGATCGATTCTTTGACAACTACTGTCCTCTTTTGTATAAGCCTCATATTTTTCCAAAAAAAGTTCGGGTCTTGCCAATCGGAATTTGTAAATACTCTGTTTCACGTCTCCTACCATAAACCGATTAAACTGTCCGTCCTCTTCTCCTGAGATGGCCTTTAACAGATATTCCTGCACCAGATTACTGTCCTGATACTCATCGATTAAAATCTCTTTAAAATACTGGCGGTACTCAAGGGCTACCTGGCTGGGATATACGCCCTCCTTCCTGCGCTCCAGCAGGATATCCAGGGCAAAATGTTCCATGTCGGAAAAATCCACCACCTTATTTTCCCGCTTTTTCTCCTGAAGACGGCTCCGAAATTCCAGCACCAGATCGATCAATGTAGTGACCGGCTCCCGGCAGGCAGCTGCCTGGCTGACCGCAAGCTCCAATGAGGTAGCAAAGAAACGCTCTCCCAGCTGCTTTAAAATGTCCTTCAAATGACTGCGCAGCTCCTTTACCAGCTCGCGCTTCTCCAAAGAAACCGTATTATCCTTCTTAGAGGACAGCCTTTCAAAATTTATTGCAGGAATTCTTGCAGAATATTCTTTTAAGCTTTCATACTGCAGCAATCTTTCCAGTTGCTCTAATTCTCTATCTATCAGTTCTCCGTACATATATGGGCCGTCCGGTTCTTGACAGATTTGTTGCATTTTTACATAAGTTTTCAGGCAACTCTCCAGCATCCTCCTGATATGGTCCACCAAGTATCTGCCGTAATCTGTCTCCTCCAGTTCATCTTCCCCAATAGGCAGGTAATCATTTTTTCTCTCCTTAAGCCATTCTTCCGGCCAGGGATAACTCTCCGCAAATTGATACAATTGTAAGATATCCTCTTCGAGAACACTTTCCCGTCCGCCGGGGCAGAAATATTCCACACAGTAATGAAAACTGTCCTTCCCTTCCGCAAATTGATCCTCCATCAACTCATCCATCACGTCCCGGATCAATAACTTTTTCTCTCCCTCATCCATGACACGAAAGGCAGGATCCACGCCGATTTCGTTGAAATGATTTTTGAGAAGGAACATACAAAAACTGTCAATGGTAGTGATCTGGGCATTATGAAGCAGGGTCGCCTGTCTCTGAAGATGCTCTGACGCCGGATGCAGGGCAAGCTCCCTGGTAATGCCCCGGCTGATCCGCTCCCGCATCTCCGCCGCAGCTGCATTGGTAAAGGTCACGATCAGCAACCGGTCGATGTCCACCGGATCCTCTTTACGACAGATCATTTGGATAATGCGCTCCACAAGCACAGCAGTCTTACCGCTGCCTGCTGCCGCAGACACCAGGATATTCCTGCCGTGTAAATCGATGACCTTTTGTTGCTGTGGTGTAAATGTTATCGCCATGTTTCCTCCCGCATCTTCTTAAGTGCTTCCTCTCTGTCCAGATCCAAAAGCCCACGCCTCTCATACCCCGGCACACCCGGATCAAAGCCGCACACTTTCTTGTAAGCACAATAAGTACAAGCCTGTGCCTGTCCTTTTTCATAAGGATCCACATCTATCCTTCCGCCCAGGATCTCCTGCCCGATCTGTTTCACTTTATGATTGACATATTCTGAAATGGTCTTCAGCTCATCCCCTGTCATCAACGACGAGCGTGCAGAGAAACTTCCATCCTTCTTGCGCTCCACCGGTACTACACTGGACTTACTGCCCATGTATTTATCCAATTTCTCGATGATCCCCTCTTCTGCACTGACTACACCCTTCATCTTAAGTTGCTCCAAGAGCTGCCCGTTTAGCTCCTCCTCGGACACCTCCACCGGGGATTCCACCGTAGGATCCTCAATGTGATAATACAAAAGGGCTGCCGGCACGATCTCCTTGTCCGGATGCTTCTTGGCTTCCATCTCCATGGCCGCATTCATGTACACCACCAGCTGCAGCTGCAGCCCATAATACAGCGCTGCCAGGTCAAACTGCCTGCCCCCGGATTTATAATCAATAACCTTCACATACACATGGTTCTCATCCTCCGCTGTGTCGATCCGATCGATCCGCCCTCTCAGGCGCATCTTTTCCTCCTCCGACAACGCCACGTTGATGCTTTCCAGCTTATCTGCGTAGTGGAAGGACATCTCATAGGCATCCGGCGTAAACTCACCTTTTTTCAATTGTTCCTGCAAGGTAAGCACCGTCCTGGTCAGCACTCGGCTCATTCTGGTAATGGCATAAGCATTGCGGGCGCTGCTGTAGAGAATGGTCTCCCCATACTGAGCCGCATAAGCCTCCAGAGCCTCCTGTACCTGACTCTCCCCAAATTCTTTCGGAAAATCAAACCAGGTGTACTCACTTTGCGACAGCCTGTCTGCAAAT
>JAZRJO010000291.1:0-2752 GCA_045645825.1 Acetatifactor sp.
ATCTCCAGTGTCTCACGTTCCAGTGCATTACGGTATTGGCGTACCATCAACAGTTTGCCATCCTCTCTCACAGCAACCATAGCCGCAGCGCCTTTATGCCGGATAAAATCCCATACAGCTACATTTCCGTTCGGTATCTGCATGGTATCCCGGTAATACTCTATAATGCGTCCCTTTGCTACCAGCTCACGCTTGATTCTCCTAAATTCTTCTGCCATTTCTCTATTCTCCAAAAACTTGCAGGCTCATGCCGTTGTCAGATTAACCTAAAAGTTTCTCTACACTTACAAGTTTCACGCAAAGCACGAACAAAGCTGCCGCTTGTTCCATTTCTTCTACGCTGGGGAAGGAAGGTGCAATACGGATGTTACTGTCCTCAGGATCTATGCCGTAAGGGTAAGTAGCGCCGGCACCTGTCAACACCATGCCTGCCTCCTTACATTTCTTAACGACTGCTTTGGCACAGCCTTCCATTGTCTGGAAAGAAATGAAGTACCCACCGTTAGGGTTGGTCCAAGTACCGATTTCCAAACCTCCAAGTTCCTGTTCCAACACATTAAGAACCGCATGGAATTTAGGACGCATCATCTCTGCATGCTTCTTCATCTGCTCCTTTAACCCATCAATATTCTTAAAGTAACGGGCATGCATCAACTGATTTATTTTATTATAACCAATGGTCTGTATCGTCAAAGACTTCTTCATATCGGCCAGGTTAGCTGCAGAAGATGCAATCGCTGCGATACCGGCACCTGCAAAGCTCACTTTAGAGGTAGAACAGAACTCGTATACCATATCAGGGTTTCCAGCCTTCTCACACTCACTTAAAATATCAAGAATCTCATCCTGTCTGTCCTCATAGAGATCATGAATGGCATAAGCATTATCCCAGAAAATGCGGAAATCCTTTGCTGCCGGCTTCAGTGCTGCAAATCTCTTCACCGTCTCATCAGAATAAGAATATCCCTGGGGATTAGAATACTTAGGCACACACCAGATACCCTTAATTGTCTCATCTTCTGCTACCAGACGCTCTACTAATCCCATGTCCGGTCCCTGAGGTGTCATGGGAACTGTGATCATTTCGATACCAAAATGTTGTGTAATGGAGAAATGTCTGTCATACCCGGGAACAGGACACAGAAATTTCACTTTATCTAATTTACACCATGGAGTGTTACCAAGTACACCGTGAGTCATGGAACGGGCAACCGTGTCATACATGATTGTCAGACTTGCATTGCCACAAACAATCACATTCTCCGGCTTTACACCCATCAGATCAGCCATCAACTTCTTAGCCTCAGGAATTCCATCCAGACCGCCATAGTTACGGACATCCATTCCATCCGTCGCCTTCATAGCACTTTCTGAATTCAAAACATCCAAAAGCGCCATTCCCATATCAAGCTGATTCACGCCCGGCTTTCCTCTGGACATGTCCAGTTTCAGACCTTTCCCTTTCACGTCCTCATAAGCTGCTTCCAATTCTGCCTTAAGTAACAATAATTCTTCTCTGCTCAAATCTTTGTACGCCTTCATAACTTCCTCCATTGTTCTGCATTGGATAATCGTATACAATCCCAAATCTTGTATATGATACCACAAATTTTATTGAAACACAATAGTATTTTTATTATTTATTCAATGGAATTACTCTACCTTATAACGCATACACGGTCTGCCTCCGGTTTCATAATTCATTTCTCCAATCACTCTGCCCGATTCGGCAAGATAATTCATATATCTTCTTACCGTAACTCCCGTAAGTCCCACCTTCCCGGCAATCTCGTCACCGGTAAACCAGCAGTTTGCATTGGCTCGTAAATACTCCATAATAAGTTTAAGCGTTTTTTCCTGAATGCCTTTCGGGAAAAGATCCTGGCTTTTCTTGCGTGAATTATCAATAATATGGTCAATGCTTTTTTGGTTCAGCGTATCAATATCCTTGAGAGCATTGTTTTGTGCGATATATTTTTCAAGCGCCATTTGAAAGCGGTCAAAGGTAAATGGCTTTACAAGATAATCCACGATACCAAGGTGCAAAGCTTCTTCCAAGGATTCTCGGTCGTTTGCCGCCGTAACCATAATGGCATCTACGGTAATTTGCTTATTGCGGACTCTTCTGAGCGTTTCAAAGCCATCCATTTTAGGCATAAATACATCTAAAATCAAAAGATCCACAGCGTTGTTTTGAAGAAAATCAAGGGCACTCAAACCGTCATTACACTTGCCGACAATTTCAAAGTTCTTGTTTCTCTTTATGTATTGCTCGTTTATCATTGCAACCATAGGATCGTCTTCAACAATTAAAACCTTATACATTTTGGTTCTCCTTCGTAAAACTTACCGAGAAGGAACTTCCCACTCCTTCCTGCGACTCCACGGTGATCTTACCGCCAAAATTTTCTACCATTGCCTTTACCTGATACAATCCCGTACCTCTGCCTTCGCCTTTTGTGGAATATCCGTTTTCAAAGATAAAATCCATATCTTCCGATTTAATACCGCTTCCTGTATCATCGACGGTAATCAGAACGGCTCCGGGTTTGGAGTAGATACCCAACATCAACTCTTTATGTTCTCTATAGTCTGTGCTTTCGTTCATAGCATCAAATGCATTATCGAGCAGATTGCCGATAACGGTTATCAGCATTTCAGAGGGCAAATTCATATCTGCCGGAGAATAATAGCATCCCTCACGCAGTACGAAATTTACATTGAGTTCGGATGCTCTTGCAATTTTTCCGTT
>JAZRJO010000292.1:0-5629 GCA_045645825.1 Acetatifactor sp.
GGCGGCTCACAATAACCATATTATTCACAGGGATATCAAGCCTCAGAATATTATTATTTCCAGGGAAGGCAAGGTGAAGGTAACAGACTTTGGCATCGCCAAAGCTGCCACCAGCAATACCATTACTTCTAATGTCATGGGTTCTGTACACTATACTTCGCCCGAGCAGGCAAGAGGTGGCTATAGCGATGAAAAGAGCGATATTTATTCGCTGGGTATCACCCTGTTTGAGATGCTCACCGGCAAAGTGCCCTTTAACGGGGAAACCACAGTAGCTATCGCTATCAAGCATATTCAGGAGGAGATACCTTCTCCCAAGGAATTTGTGCCGGAGATACCGGCCAGTGTGGAAGCGATCGTATTGAAATGTTGTCACAAATCTCCGGATAGGAGATATCAGAATATGCGTGAGCTGTTAGCTGATCTGAAACGTTCTCTTATGTACCCGGAGGCAGATTTTGTGGTGCAGAATGGTCCCGATATGGATCAGAACACGAGAGCAATCTCCGAACAGGAAGTGGCTCACATTAAGAGAAAGACCGGTTATCGCGAGCAGTATGTGGAAAGATCAAAGGATGCCATGCGGCTTCGTCGTGATACTTCAGAACTATATACAGATGAAGTGTATGATGAAGATGAAATGGTGGATGATGAAGATGAATATGATTATGATCCGAAAATGGAGCGTATCACCACAGTGATGGCAGTTTTGGCGGGGCTTATCATCTGCGGCATCGTGCTCTTGTTGTTGCTTCGGGTGTTTGATGTGTTTGGCAATGACGACAGTAAAGATCCTCATGATCCCATCATCAAGACAGAAGAAACCTCTGAACAGGATAGATCCAAAGAAAACCAGGCAGAAAGCAGTATTCCGGAGGAGGAAATGGCGGAAATGCCTTATATTATAGGCTGGAATATTAATGATGCCATGACTGTCATGAGCAACAGAAAGCTGAACCCTGAACTAGAATATGAGGACAGTGACCAATTCCCGGTAGATACTGTGATAGACACTGAATTAAAAGCAGGAGAAATGGTGCCGGAAGGTACTGTGGTGAAACTGATCATAAGCTCCGGAAATGGCGTGAGAGTAGCAGATACCAGAGGAAAGACCAGAGAGGATGCTGAGACTACCCTTCTGAATCAAGGACTTGTGATCGAATGGGAAGAAAGCTTTTCAGATGGCGTACCGGCAGGGGTGGTCATTTCCCAGAGCCCTGTGGCAGAGACCCCGGTTGAGAAAGGCAGTACTGTGCGTGTGGTTGTCAGTCAGGGATCTTCCAGTAACACTGTAATGGTACCCAATGTAATCGGTCAGGATGAAAATACTGCCTCCAAAATGTTGACAGATGCGGGATTAGCAATTAGGAGCGTGTCTTCTGTAAACCATTCCCAGATTGCAAAAGGAAGGGTCTGCTACCAGAGCTATTCCCAGGGTTCCTACGTGGCACCAGGCACATTAATGGAGATTCATATCAGCTTAGGACCGGCTACCTACCGCTATAATGGAAGCATCACTGCACCGTCCATGTTGGAAGCACCGGATTATTCTTTCGGTATGAATGTAAATATCGTGATCACTACGGAAGCAGGACAGGAGATATACAACACTACAGTGGCCTCCTTCCCCCAGCCAGTGAACTTCTATGGTGTACCCAGCCCCGGAGCTATCGTCACATTTAATTACACTGTGACAGTAGACGGTGAGGAACAGCAGAAGAGCTTTACCAGAAAACTGGAGTTTACAAAGGAATAAATGTATGCAGGGGAAAATCATCAAAGGAATCGCCGGATTTTACTACGTCCATGTAATGGACGTTGGCCACACAGTGGATGCCTACCCCACAGTGGACGCCTGCCATGGTGGCGGCATCTACGAATGTAAGGCAAAAGGTATTTTTCGGAAAGACAATGTAAAACCTCTGGTAGGTGACGATGTGGAGCTGGAGGTGTTGGATGAAGCTTTGAAAAAAGGCAATATCGTTAAGATCCTGCAAAGGCGCAGTGAACTGATCCGGCCTGCAGTGGCCAACGTGGATCAGGCAGTGGTGATATTTGCCATTACCAAGCCACAGCCTAACTTTAACTTGCTGGACCGCTTTCTGATCATGATGGAGCAGCAGAAGATACCCTGTATCATTTGTTTTAATAAGCTGGATCTGGACTGTGAAGGTGCAGCAGATGCATACAAACAGATTTATGAAGCCTGCGGTTACCGGGTCCTGACAGTCAGTGCCCAGGACGGCACAGGAGTAGATCAGCTGAGATCCTTGCTGGCAGGCAAGACTACCACAGTGGCAGGTCCTTCCGGCGTGGGCAAATCCTCTTTGATCAATGCGCTGCAGTCAGGAGTCATTATGGAGACAGGAGCCATCAGCTTAAAGATTGAGCGTGGCAAGCATACTACGAGACATTCTGAACTGATCCCGGTGAACATGGGCAAGGACGAGGCGGATAGTTATATTCTGGATACCCCGGGCTTTAGCTCCCTTGGACTTTTTGATATAGAGAAGGAAGAATTGGCTTCCTATTATCCGGAGTTTGCCCGCCATGAGGCATATTGCCGTTTTGGCGGATGCTCTCATATCAGCGAACCGGACTGTGGTGTGAAACAGGCGTTGGAAGAGGGAGAGGTAAACAGGCTTAGGTATGATAATTATTGCTTGTTGTATGAGGAGTTGAAGGAGCGTAAGAAATATTAATAAACAAAAATATGCAGCCAATCCGGAAATCTTCATAAAAAAGTTTGGGAAATATTGAAAAAAGAGCCTATATGTGGTACACTTAATGTGTTGTATTAGGCTCTTTTTTAGTTGTAACTATAAACTTATTGTTCGCAACAAAAAGGAAGAAATAGAAACCAAGGAAAAATAAGGAGATATAGGTATATATGAAACTAGGTATCGTAGGCTTACCCAACGTAGGAAAAAGTACACTTTTCAATTCACTGACCAAGGCGGGCGCAGAATCTGCCAATTACCCTTTCTGCACCATAGACCCCAACATCGGTATCGTACCGGTGCCCGACGAGAGGCTGAAGCTTTTGGGAGATATGTATCAGTCTAAGAAGGTGACACCGGCTGTTATCGAGTTCGTTGATATTGCGGGTCTTGTAAAAGGTGCGTCCAAGGGAGAAGGTCTGGGCAATCAGTTTTTGAGTAACATCCGTGAAGTAGATGCCATCGTTCACGTAGTTCGTTGTTTTGAAGATTCTAATGTCATTCACGTAGATGGCAACGTGAATCCTTTGAGGGATATTGAGACCATCAATCTGGAGTTGATTTTCTCGGATCTGGAGATTCTGGAAAGAAGGATTGCCAAGGTGGCAAAGACCGCCAGAATGGACAAGACTGCCGGCAAGGAGCTTGCGCTTTTGGAGCGTATCAAGGAACATCTGGAAAGCGGGAAGATGGCCAAGAGTCTTAGCGTGGAAGATGAGGATGAACTGGAGCTGCTTAAGTCTTATAATCTGCTTACTTACAAGCCGGTGATCTATGCGGCCAATGTAGCAGAGGATGATCTGGCTGATGATGGTGCAGGCAATGCAGGTGTGGCTGCTGTCAGGGAGTTTGCAGTAGGAGAGGACAGTGAAGTATTTGTGATCTGCGCTCAGATCGAGCAGGAAATCGCGGAGTTGGATGATGATGAGAAGGCTATGTTCCTGGAGGATCTGGGATTGGCGGAGTCCGGTCTTGAGAAGCTGATCAAGGCCAGTTATCATCTGCTGGGGTTGATCAGTTACCTGACTTCTGGTGAAGATGAGACCAGGGCATGGACCATTAAAGTGGGAACCAAGGCACCTCAGGCAGCAGGTAAGATTCATTCTGATTTTGAGAGAGGATTTATTAAGGCTGAAGTGGTGAATTATCAGGATCTTCTGGATCAGGGTTCTTTGCCTGCAGCCAGAGAAAAAGGTATGGTCAGGATGGAAGGCAAGGAGTATGTGGTGCAGGATGGCGATGTGATCCTGTTTAGATTTAATGTATAAAGAGGTTTGTATGCAGGAAATAATGAATGTTAAAGATATTGCATTTCCTCATCTGGGAATTTATCTGGAAAATATCCCGAAGAATTTTTCGGTGTTTGGTTTTGAGATTGCTTTTTACGGTGTGATCATCGGCATTGGTGTGCTGGCAGGGATTCTGACGGCGGTTCACAATGCGAAGAAGACCGGGCAGGATGTGGAAGTCTACTGGGATTTTGCCATATATGCTATTATTTTCTCTATTATCGGGGCAAGGTTGTATTATGTGGCATTTGAGTGGGACAGTTATAAAGATGATCTGCTGAGTATCTTGAACACCAGAAACGGTGGCATGGCTATTTATGGCGGTGTGATTGGTGCTTTTATTACACTGTTTATTTATTGTAAGATTAGAAAACTCAGCGCTTTTCAGATCGGAGATACGGCAGTGCCGGGATTGATCCTGGGGCAGGTGATCGGTCGTTGGGGCAATTTTATGAACAGGGAGGCTTTCGGCGAATACACGGATGGTCTGCTTGCCATGCGGCTACCGATGGATGCAGTCAGATCAGGGGATATTTCAGAGAATATTGCGGCTCATATTGTGGAAGGCACCAATTATATTCAGGTCCATCCAACCTTTTTATATGAGTCTTTGTGGAATCTTTTGATTTTTAGCTTATTGATGCTTTATGGAAAGCACAAGAAATTTCATGGAGAAGTATGTCTCATGTATCTGGGCGGCTATGGACTGGGAAGGTTTGTGATCGAAGGGCTTAGGACGGACCAACTTCTGATTCCCGGGACGGATGTGGCGGTTTCGCAGATGCTGTCGCTAGGGCTGGTGATTTTTGCGGTGGTGGCTGATGTGGCAGTGCGTGGGCTTCTAAAGAAGGGAAAGGCACAGGTTTTACATCTGGACAGAGGAGAGTACCTGCCCAAGGCTGAGAATGAGGAAACCACGACAACAAAGGTTGTAAAGGAAGCTGATTCTGTGGAAGTGACGGAAGAGATAAAAGAATAATAAAACACTAGATATAGTATGGTGGCACGAAAGCACCTCCATATTTTGTGTTGCAAAAAACCAGCAAAAAACTGTTATAAATTGTTAAAAAAACTTTGCATTTCTACTTGCAAAATTCGTAGATTATGGCGAGGTTTATGAACCTCTTACAAAAAAAAATAAATTTTTCAAAAAATGCTTGCAATTTTCTTTGAAATGTATTATTATATGCAAGTACCACAAAAGTGGCTTGTAAATGGCTGATTGGTCAAGCGGTCAAGACGCCGCCCTCTCACGGCGGAAACAGGGGTTCGATTCCCCTATCAGCTGTTTCGGAAAAGTTCATAGAATTTTTTCGTTATTTTATGTGATGTATATATTGTTAAATCCATGCAAGTATGGCTGATTGGTCAAGCGGTCAAGACGCCGCCCTCTCACGGCGGAAACAGGGGTTCGATTCCCCTATCAGCTGTTGACTATTTTTGAATAGCCCAACCCTATGAAGTCCTTGAAACTGATGAACGGTTTTAGGGATTTTTTATTTTGTTTTTATTGAAATATTGGGAGTATGGGAGTATAATTAGATTATGTGACATCGAAATGGAAATTACTGAAAGGAGAAAGAGTAATGGATTTTTTTAATAAGTTCAGTGAGACGATCA
>JAZRJO010000293.1:0-5885 GCA_045645825.1 Acetatifactor sp.
CCCTCGCCTTTCATTTCTCCCAATATCCTCATAACAATGCACCGGTCCCACCAAATCCCGATTCGCTAAAATCTCCTCTTCATACAATTCCAAAAGCCCCAACACCCGCTCCCAGGGATCCACCACCTTCCCCATATTCACAAACAAAGCAAAATTCTGCACCAAATACCCACTCTCACACAACCTCCCCAGATCAACATGCCCCTCATTCTTCCGAAGCATCCCTTCCTTCCCACTGACCCGATCCCCAAACAACCTGGAAATCGTATCACAATGCATATCCACAACTCTCATACCAAACCCTCAAACTCTTTTTAATCCATTATATTCCATTCTACCACAACTTACCAACATTGCAAGTTTTTTCCACACTCATATCACTCCCCCTTTTCCTTTTCCCTTTCACTTTCCACTCCCAGCCCTCCGCAGCCACCCTGGGTATAGATGCAGGCGCCCACAGACAGTTTGCCAAGTCTTGGAGGAAGCACTACAGAGGGCGGTATTTCGCAGTTGCAACGCCATAAGAGTTACTAAGATTTGGCAGAAGAGGGAAATAAAAGTTAAGGGCAGAGTCCCCAACCACAAAACTCGCGCTAAGCGCTCAAACATGTTGTGGTTGGGGACTCTAACACTTTTATTTCCCTCTTCTGCCAAATCTTAGTAACTCTAATAGCCTTGCAGATGTCGAAATACCGCCCTCTGTAGTGCTGCCTCCAAGACTTGGCAAACTGTCTGTGGACGCCTGCATCTATACCCAGGGTGCCTGCCGGAAGGCGTCACTAAGTCCTACAATGGGGCCGACTTCAGTCTTTCTGACCTCTCACCGCAAAATCCACCCCCGTATCAGAAGGTTGCTCCTCATCGAACACATAGTCCTTCCCCGGAAGCACTGCATTCAGAATAATACCAACCAGCGCACCAACAGCCAGACCTGAGAAGCTGATCTTCAGGTCGCCAATCATGAAACCTACAGACCCTGCAGAACTATAATTAATACCGATGGACAATACCAGAATCAATGCTGCAATGATAACATTACGGCTCTTGGCAAAGTCAACCTTAGTCTCCACAATGTTACGTACACCAACTGCAGAGATCATACCGTACAGTACCAGAGATACACCACCGCAAGTTGCAGTAGGCATACAACCGATGATCGCTGCAAACTTAGGTGAGAAGGAGAACAGAATAGCAAACACAGCTGCAATTCTGATCACCAGAGGATCATATACCTTGGTCAGAGACAGTACACCGGTATTCTCGCCATAGGTAGTGTTAGCAGGGGCACCAAACAAAGAAGCCATTATGGTTGCGAGACCGTCACCAATCAGTGTGCGGTGCAGACCGGGACTCTTAATGTAGTTAATCCCTACCGTTGAAGAAATTGCGGAAATATCACCAATATGCTCTACCATGGTAGCCAAAGCGATAGGCATGATAGTAATGATAGACGTAACCAACAGAGAAACATCTCCTCCTGCCAAGACAGAAAAAGCAGTCTCTTCCCAGTGAATCGGAAAACCAAGCAGATCCGCATCAGCCACAGGTGTAAAATCTACTTTGTTCATAACAACTGCCAGCAGATATGAACCAATGACACCAATGATAATAGGAACAATCTTGACCATTCCTTTACCCCAGATATTGCAAACAATTACCAGCGCAATGGCCACTACTGCAATCAGCCAGTCGGTAGAACAGTTATCAATAGCAGACTTAGAAAGGGTAAGTCCAATAGCGATAATGATCGGCCCTGTTACAATAGGCGGGAAGAATCTCATTACCTTACCGGTGCCGAATACCTTGATCAGCCCAGCCAACACCAGATATAAAAGTCCTGCACATGCCACACCTACACAGGCATAAGGAAGCATCTCTTTATTTGGAATTGTCAACTTACCGGAACCATCAGCCAACATAGGGGCGATTGCCGCATATCCTCCCAGGAATGCGAAAGAAGATCCCAGGAATGCAGGTACTTTTCCTTTACTGATAAAGTGGAACAGCAGCGTGCCCAGACCCGCGAACAGTAATGTAGTAGATACATCTAAACCGGTCAGCATCGGCACCAGGATCGTTGCGCCGAACATTGCAAACATATGCTGCAGACCCAGAATCACTACTTTTGGTGTTCCCAGAGATTTGGCATCATAGATACCCTTATCGCCGAGCACTACCTTCTCTTTGGTTGTTTTTTCACCCATGATTTTGTCCTCCTGTTGTGAAATTATGAAATTTTTATAAAATCCCTAATTTCTATAATACATATTTTAGAGGAATCAGTCAAGTAGTACTGCGCGTTGTTTTAAAAAATCTATATTGCATTTTTCTCCAGTATCCTATAGACTATACTTATGAACTAAGAAAGGAAGCTATTATGAAAGAACAACTTTACACCATACCCCTTAACGATGCCATGAATGCTCATGATGAGTGTCCTTTTTGTTTTATTGAACGAGAGATTGAACAAGATCTTTTAGATTTTGTGTTGGGCTCAGGCTCCTCCTATATGGAAGCCGATATCCGCGACATGACTGACAGGGCAGGTTTTTGCCGTATGCATTTTCAGAAAATGTTTGATTACGGCAACACACTGGGCAACGCATGGATCTTAAAGACCCATTATATGAGAATGATAGGTGATATGAAGAGCCAGTTTGCCTCCTTCCATCCGGGCAAGACCACGCTTAAGGACAAGTTCCGTAAAACTGCTCAGAGCGGCAATGCCATCGGCATGTGGATCGCAGATAAGGAAGCCTCCTGCTACATATGTAACCAATATAAGGACACTTATGCCCGTTACCTGGATACCTTCTTCCATATGTACAAAAGGGATGAGGCATTTAGGGAAAAAGTAAAGAACAGCAAAGGCTTCTGCCTGTCTCACTTTAAAGATTTATGCCAGACCGCAGATGATAAGCTTTCCGACAAGGACAGAGAATCCTTTTACAAAATGGTGCTTCCTTTGATGGAAGAGAATATGAACCGGATCGCAGAAGATGTGGCATGGTTAATAGAAAAATTTGACTATCGCAATAAGGACGCCGACTGGAAGAACTCCAAGGACGCCATCCAGCGTGGCATGCAGAAGCTGAAAGGCGGCTACCCGGCAGACGGCCCTTACAAAATGCCAAAGTAAGTGACCAAGTTCATTTATTATGCTAACGGTATACAATGCGCTTCATCATATCCAGATAATCGCAGATTTCTGCATACAACATCTCGGGCTGAAAGGAGTGGTCTTCAAGCCGTTCCAACATCAGCCCTTTTATGGTGAGTTCCAGCATTTTACGAAGCTTGATTCCATCCACACCATAAGGTAATAGGGACAGATCTACCTGCTGATACCAGTTTTCCCAGGCTTCCATCCATATCGTTCTCTTTTCCTCCACGGCAAGAAGAGCTTCACTGACATTCTCATGCATGGCGCGGTTCAGAAACTGCTGCATATAAGGATAGGCTTTCATCACATGCATCTTGGCCTGCTCCATTTGCTTCATTAAATCGAACAGGTCAGATGTCAAGGGATCTACGCAGGCTCTTAGTTCTAATGTCACAAATTTTACACTATAGTCATAAATGAAAGTATACAGTCCGATCTTACTTCCAAAATAATGGAATAATAGGCCTTTACTGATGTCTGCCTCTTTTACGATCTCGTCTGTACTGGCATGACGATAGCCTTGCATGGCAAAGACCTTCAGTGCTCCATTGATCATTCTGTCCTGCTTTTCCTTTTTTAAATCGAAAAATTTGGGGTTCATTTTTAGGCCTCCATAAACTGACTTAGTGACGTTCAGCCGCGCCCCATTCGCAAAATCGCCCCTTTGGGGCTTTTCGCTGCTGCGCAGCTGATTTTTGCTCATTGGCGGGGCGCTCCCTCAGAGACGATACACGGGTGAAAATTCGTGCGAGCACGATTTTCATCCGAATATCGTCTCTGGCTGAACTGTTTGGGGAAATTTAATAAAAAAATACACATAATCTCTTTTCTTTTCCTCAAAATAGTATTAATATAAATATAACACAAAGTATTGAAAGGAGCAAACTTATGTCTAAAAAAATCGGGAAATTGTTGCTGGCAACTGCCGGGTTGGCAACTGCTGCAGCTGCTGCTTATTATTATCTTCAGAAAAAAGATATCATGTCCTCTATTAACAAGGAAGAGGAAGAAGATCTTGACAACTTCAGTGAAGACTTGGATGATGGGGCTTCCCGCAGCTATGTACAGCTTAATCGTGAGGAATCTACTACTAATGAAGATCTCCAAACCCAAGCTGAGGCAGATGCTCAGCCTACTGAAGCAACAACCGAAGAAGCATTCACTTCTGAAACTGCTACCGAGGTGGAGGAGTTCTTTGATGAAGAGGATCTGCAAGAGCCTTCTACTGCAGAGGAGTAACCGGCTTTTAGCCAAATCATGGTTCGTGATTCTACTACATCAGCATGGCTGTGCATTACAGCCATGCTTTTTTCAGGTGTTCCATTCCTTCTTTGATCTGTTCTTGTGTAAGGCCTCCAAATCCCACCAAAACGGTTCCTGTGTTACCCGGAATCTCCCTGATCAAACTATCAGAAAGTCCATAGACCTTCACCTGATGTTCTCTTGCCCTTTTGATCAATTCCTCTTCCGTTGCTCCTGCCGTTGAAGTCAACAACAGATGCAGACCGGCATTTTCCCCCGAAACCTTGAAACGTTGGGAAAAAGGTTCCAGACACTGTAACATCAATTCATGCTTTGCCCGATATAGCTTGCGCATTTTATTCAGATGCCGCTCAAAATAACCATCACGGATAAATTCATCTAAGATACGCTGGTCTATCCTGGATACCGTAGAAGAATAAAAATAACAGCGTCTGTGATAACGTTCCAAAAGAACTTGGGGCAATACCATATAGCTGATTCTGATAGCCGGTGCAATGGCTTTGGAAAAGGTACCGATATAAATCACCTTTCCATGCTTATCAGAGGACTGCAGGGATGGAATGGGCTTGCCGCGATAACGAAATTCACTGTCATAATCATCCTCGATCAGAAAGCGTTCCTCCCTCTGATCTGCCCAAGCCAGTAGTTCTGTCCGCCTGCCTATGGGCATGACCACGCCGGTAGGATGTTGATGGGAAGGCATCACATATGCCACTGTCACATTCTCTTGTTCCAAGGCTTTCACCTGCATACCACTTTCATCCATAGCAACCGCAGCGATCTCATATCCACAGGACCTGAATATCCGATATGCCCGCTTGTAAGTAGGGTTCTCCATACCAATTATGATATTGGGACCTAAAAGCTTTTGAAGCAGTAGTAAAAGATAATCATTACCGGCACCGATAATAATCTGCTCCGGGCTGCAATTTACTCCCCGGGAAGCATGCAGATAACGGCTGATGGTCAGTCGCAGTTCATAATCGCCCTGGGGCTCACCTAACAAGTATAAACCGGTGCTTGCATCACTGAGTACATTCTTGGTAATCTTCTTCCATACACTGAAAGGAAAACCGCTCATATCGATTCCGTTGGGTGAAAAGTCGTATTTTACAGCCCCGGAATCTCCCCCGCCTTTTTTATCGCTTTGTTTCACAGCATTCTTTTTAACACCGGCTCTCTCCAACTCCCCCGGTTTACCCCCGGTTTCCAATCGGAATAACTCCTCCATCCGGCACACAAAGTAACCCTTGTATGGTCTGGACTCGATATAACCTTCGCTGAGCAGTTGCCCATAGGCCACATCCACAGTACTTCTGGACACCTGCAGGTAATCTGCCAGAGAACGGGTAGAGGGAAGCCTCTCTCCGCAAAGAAGCTTCCCCTCTCTTATCTCCTGCCTGATGTGTTCATATATCTGCTCATACAGGCATTTGTCACTATGATTCTGCAATTCTAT
>JAZRJO010000294.1:0-20316 GCA_045645825.1 Acetatifactor sp.
CAGGCATTCCGGATGGCCTTCTTTTTATCTACACCCATTAGGATGAAGCCCGCCAGATTGATGATTCCTATATAGATCAGTAATATGACGGTTATTGTATTCATAGTTTATTTCTCCAGCAGTCCGTTCTCCTGCATCTTCATAGCACGAACCTTGCAGGATAAGCCAAACAGAGTGATGAAGCCTTCAGCATCGTGATGGTTGTACAGGTCGCCGGTGATGAAGGTGGCAAGGTTCTCGTTGTACAGAGAGTAAGGAGAAGTGGTGCCGGCCTTGATGATGTTGCCCTTGTAAAGTTTGAACTTTACTTCGCCGGTCACGTATTCCTGTGTCTTCTCGATAAATGCCTGCTCAGCCTCGCGAAGAGGGGTGAACCATTTGCCTTCGTATACCAGGCTTGCAAAACGGCTGCCCATTTCTTTCTTCATAGCGTAGGTGTCACGATCCAGGATCAGTTCTTCCAACTGCTGATGTGCTTCCATCAGGATGGTTCCGCCGGGGGTCTCATATACGCCGCGGGACTTCATGCCTACCACACGGTTCTCTACGATATCGACGATACCGATACCATGCTTACCACCCAGTTCATTGAGCTTGTTGATGATATCAGACACTTTCATCTGCTCACCGTTTACGGATGTGGGAACACCCTTTTCAAAAGTCATGGTTACGTATTCGCCTTCATCGGGCGCCTTCTCAGGGGAGGTGCTCAGCACCAACAGGTGATCAAAGTTGGGCTCATTGGCAGGATTCTCAAGCTCCAGACCTTCATGGCTGATGTGCCAGATATTACGGTCGCGGCTATAAGAGGTATCAGCAGAGAATGGCAGATCGATGCCGTGTGCTTTACAGTATTCGATCTCGGACTCACGTGAATCCATGTTCCATTTCTCATGTCTCCATGGTGCGATGATCTGCAGATCAGGAGCCAGTGCTTTGATGCCCAGCTCGAAACGGATCTGGTCGTTACCTTTACCGGTTGCGCCGTGGCAGATAGCAGTAGCCCCTTCTTTACGCGCAATCTCAACTAACTTCTTAGCGATCAGGGGTCTTGCCATGGAAGTACCTAACAGATACTTGTTTTCGTAGATGGCGTTGGCCTGTACGCAGGGAACGATGTACTCATCACAGAACTCATCGATTACGTTCAGGATGTACAGTTTCTCGGCACCACAGAATTTGGCACGCTCATCAAGACCGTCCAGTTCTTCGGCCTGACCGCAGTCGATGCAGACACAGACTACTTCGTAATCAAAATTTTCCTTCAACCAAGGAATGATGGCGGTGGTATCAAGACCACCGGAATATGCAAGGATTACCTTTTCTTTCATATGTATATACCTCCATTTGGTGATTAACAACTTCTTCTGTTACTATACACCAAATACGCAAAGATTGCAAGTGTTAAATTCTGCATAAATATTTAATAAAAATAAATACCATATAAGCAATATGCATAATAATACATAAAGAAATGAATATAGTGAATAATATGCAAATATGAACAATCATTAAGGGGATGAGTGTCAGCAAGAAGTTTTACCTGCCACTGTTTTTATGTAAATAAATGTTGTATAGGTGCTGGTTTCTCAAAGAGAGTACAGAGATTAAGATTCTTTTAAGATTCTAAATGCTATCTTGTGAAAACTGTTCAAATATGATACATTATTTGTAAATCAGTTGATAATTGTATGACAAAAGGGACGGCAGTTATCAATGGGATAAAATAAAGTAAATGTCACAAAGGAGGGTTCCACTCAATGAAGAACAAATTATACTACATATTATTTTTACTCTATGTCCTGATGGTGGTTTTCATCCTATATCTGAATGGTGTATTTACAGGCAACGCGACTTCGTTCGTCAACCTGTTGATCAATCTGGGTTTTTTGGGTGTCATCGGTATCATGTTCATAATATCTGCGTTCAGTTTTAACAGACTGAATCTGGTTACAGAAGCTTTGGAAGCAGCTTGTGTGGGTATGGAGAAGGATCGCAGGGAGAAGGAAGAACCGCTGTGGGATCATTATCGTTCCCGCAAGAAGGTATTCGGCAATGAGGTGCTGGATGAGGCATTCCTCCGATATCAGAAGAGAATGGCCGGTTATCAGACCAGAAAAGGGCTGAAGGCTGTGTGTGATCTGGAGGAGTATATTAATGAGGATCTGTTGGACAGAGTGGCTATGTCTCATTATAATTCGGCTGTGTCAGGTACTTTGACCGGTCTGGGTATTCTGGGTACGTTCCTGGGATTGGCCATGGGTCTGGGGTCTTTTGATGGGAATAACATTTATACGATTTCCGATAACGTAGGACCTTTGCTGGAAGGTATGAAGGTGGCGTTCCATACTTCTGTATATGGTATTTTCTTCTCGCTGGTGTTTAACTTTGTATATAGAAGCCTGATGGCAGATGCTTATGGTGTGCTTTCTGAGTTCCTGGAGATGTATCGGGAGTATGTGAGTCCTCAGGTGTCTACTGCGGATGAGAACTCCAAGGCCATGTTGATCTATCAGGCAAATATGGCTAATTCCTTAAAGGCCATGAATGATCTGCTGAAGGGCAATGCTTTGGAGCAGACACAGGGCGTGGAGCGAATTGTAAATCAGTTTGTGTCTTCCATGTCGCAGGTGCTGGGTGCAGAGTTTGAAAAGATGGGCAGGATTTTGAATTATGCTTGTAAGGCGCAGGAGCAATGTTCCAGAGATTATCGCAGCATGGAGGAGACTACCAGAGAACTGCAGGCTGTGAATCGTTCCATGCAAAGAGCATTGGAGCAGCTTGTGGATCGTCAGGAGCAGATTGTGAACAACCTCCAGGAGCAGGAGAAGCAGCTTACGGCTACCTGTAACATGTTGAATGATGAGTTGAGTAACCAGTTGTATACTTATAATCAGATGAGGGATACGTATGAAAAATAGGCAGAGAAGACGAGCTGCTTTTGAAGAGCCCAGTTACTGGCAATCTTTTTCCGATATGATGGCGGCACTTTTGCTGATCTTCATATTGATCATTGCCATCACGCTGATGATCTATAGGCAGAAGACAACAGACTTGGACCAGACACAGAAGGAGCTGAATGCAGCACAGTTAAAGCTGGACGCAGCGCAGCTGGAACTGGATAATGCGAAAATAAATCTGGATCAGTCCAGAAAAGAGATTGAAGCTTCCAATAAGGAACTGGCAGATTCTTTGGCAGAACTGCAGATTGCCTATGATAAGGCTGCCACTACACAGGAAGAGTTAAATGCGGCTTATCTGGAGATTGAAAATGCCAGAGCAGAGCTTGCTGCTGCTAACCAGCAGATGGAGAACACTAAGGCAGAGCTTGATGCAACCAGAAGTGAGTTGCAGGATATTGTGGGGATCAGGACAGATATTATCGGGGAACTGCAGACCAGGTTTAACAATTCCAGTATGTCGGTGGATGCGCAGACCGGATCCATTACCTTTTCTTCGGACGTGCTGTTTAGGTATAACAGTTCTACTCTGACGACTGACAGTCAGAATACGCTGAAGGCCATCATTCCGTTGTATCTGGATGTACTTTTGCAGGATACTTATCGCCCTTATATTGCGGAGATCATTATTGAAGGACATACGGATACGGATGGTAGTTATCAGAGTAACATGAATTTGTCCTTTGACCGTGCCAATGCGGTGGCAAAGTTCTGCTTGAACGAGAGAAATGGGTTGTCTAAGGATAAAATAGGACAGTTGCAGGAACTGTTGACTGTGAATGGAAGGTCGTATAGTAATCCGGTGTACAAGAAGGGGACGGAAGAAATCGATATGGCGGCTTCCAGACGTGTGGAAATTAAATTTAGATTGAAGGAAGATGAGATGATTGAGAAGATTGCCCAGATATTGAACCAGGGGCAGTAAGGAGAAAGGGACGCCACGGCCACCGCGAGACATTCTACCGGGCAAGGGTTCGGCCGGCATGACAGGGGGACGTAGGATGAGAGGGGGCTGCACTGTCGGGGGTTTTGCAGTTGTAAGACAGTAAGAGTTGCTAAGAGCCGACAGTCGGCAAAAATAGAAGTTAAGGGCAAGGCCCCTGACCACAAAACTCGCGCTTCGCGCTCAAACAGGTTGTGGTCAGGGGCTTTAACATTTCCATTTTTGCCGACTGTCAGCTCTTAGCAACTCTTACTGTCTTACAGATGTCAAAACTCCCGACAGTGCAGCCCTCTCTCATCCTACGTCCCCCTGTCATGCCGGCCCGCCCTTGCCCGGTAAAATGTCCCTCGGTGGCGTGGCTGAAATTGGTGTCAATGAATTTGGTAAAAAATAGGGGAGTTTTGGGCATTTTGGGGGTTGTCAGGATTGGGAAAGTGCGGTATAGTTAAATGGAGTATGGTCAGAAGGCGGAGAGTGAAGTGTAGCCGAAAGAGCTTTTTGATGGTTTGTGTGATATAAATTATGCGAAATATGCAAATAAAATTACATAAATATACATGAATATTTCCGAAAGATGCATAAAGTAAAAATAATAGTTGATAATTATGCAGAAAGTGGTATAATCAGACATTATATGGTTTAGATTTGAGCGTGTTTGGGTTTGCTTTCTGGTTTGAGAGAGGAGATTGGCATTATGATTAAGGCAGGTATTATTGGAGCGACCGGGTATGCGGGAGGAGAATTGGTACGTATTTTGATGAATCATCCACAAGTGGAGATTGCTTGGTATGGGTCCAAGAGTTACATAGATAAGAAGTATTATCAGGTTTATCAGAATATGTTCCAGATTGTGGAGGATATTTGTAAGGATGATAATATTGTGGAGTTGGCAGAGCAGGTGGATGTGATCTTTACGGCTACACCCCAGGGATTTCTGGCAGGGATTTTGACAGAGGAGATTTTGTCTAAGGTAAAGATTGTGGATCTGTCGGCTGATTATCGTATTAAAGATGTGGCTGTGTATGAGAAGTGGTATGGTATTGAGCATAAGTCGCCCCAGTTTATTGAGGAGGCGGTGTATGGTTTGTGCGAGATCAATAGAGGTAAGATCACGGATAAGACCAGATTGGTGGCAAATCCGGGGTGTTATACCACTTGTTCTATTTTGACGGCGTATCCTCTTGTGAAGGAAGGGTTGATCGATGTGAATACGTTGATCATTGATGCGAAATCAGGTACTTCCGGAGCGGGAAGAGGGGCCAAGATGCAGAATCTGTATTGTGAGGTCAATGAGAATATGAAGGCTTATGGTGTGGCAAGTCACAGACATACGCCGGAGATCGAGGAGCAGCTGGGGTACGCGGGAGATTGTCAGGTGATGTTGAATTTTACACCTCATCTGGTGCCTATGAACAGAGGTATTCTCGCCACAGAGTATGCTATGCTTAAGAGAAAAGAGGATGGCAGTCTGCCTACTTATGAAGAAGTGAAGGCAGTTTATGATAAGTATTATGCACAGGAGAAGTTTGTGCGTGTGCTGGATAAGGGTGTGTGCCCCGAGACGAAGTGGGTGGAAGGCAGTAACTATGTGGATGTGAATTTTGTCATTGATGAGCGTACTGGACGGATCATTATGATGGGGGCTATTGATAATCTGGTAAAGGGTGCTGCAGGGCAGGCAGTGCAGAATATGAATCTGTTGTTTGGATTTGAAGAATCCATGGGATTGAATCTGGTGCCTTGCTTCCCGTAAATTCAGGAATCAGTGTAAAGCTGTTGGCTGAAAGGAGTACAAGATGGATGATATCGTAGTGTATCATGGACGACCTGAGGATCTTGAACAGAGACTATCCAAAGAAGTGGCAGTGTATGATCTGCTGGACGAGCTTGGAATTGCTTATGACAGAATCGATCATGAAGCAATTTTTACTATAGAAGGATGTAACAATATCGATGGAGTGCTGGGAATTCATCTGTGCAAGAATATTTTTCTGTGCAATTCCCAGAAGACGAAGTTTTATCTGTTACTGATGCCGGGAGAGAAGAGGTTTGTCACCAAAGATTTCTGTAAGCAGATCGTAAGTCCAAGGCTTAGTTTTGCACCGGCTGAATTTATGGAGGAGTATCTTGATATTACGCCGGGATCCGTGAGTGTGATGGGGCTTATGAATGATAAAGAGCATCATGTGCAGCTGGTCATTGACGAAGACGTATTGAAAGAGGAGTATATCGGGTTTCATCCCTGTATCAATACTTCCAGTATGAGAATTTCCATGAAGGATTTGTTGGAGAAATTTTTGCCAGCAGTGGAGCATGAGTATATGACGGTAGATCTGCCTTGGCAGGAATAAGAATACATAGTAGAGAGTGAGTAAGAAAATGGAAAAGAAGAGTTTTATCGTAAGAACTATGACAATTGAAGATTATGACGGTTTATATGTCCTCTGGATGACCATCAAGGGGTCCGGTATCCGTAGTATTGATGATTCCAGAGAAGGAGTGGAGCAGTTCCTTCGAAGAAACCCTTCTACCAGTGTTGTTGCGGTGTCAGAAAGTGGTGAGATCGTAGGAGGTATCCTCTGTGGCCATGACGGCAGGCGGGGATGTCTGTATCATGTGTGTGTAAGGGCTGATTACAGGCTATTGGGAATCGGTAAAGCTATGGTAGTATTTTGTATGAATGCCTTAAAGGATGAGAATATCAATAAAGTGAGTCTGATCGCTTTTACTAAGAACGATGTGGGAAATGCGTTCTGGAATCGTATCGGGTGGACTCACAGACTGGATCTGAATTATTATGATTTTACGTTAAATGAGGAAAATATTACGGCCTTTAATGAATAAAAGGCAATGGGAGGAATAGATGATGAAGATAATAGAAGGCGGTGTGACCGCAGCAAAAGGTTTTGAAGCAGCTGCAGTGGCAGCAGGTATCAAATATCAGAACAGGACAGATATGGCGTTAGTATACAGTACCGTACCCTGTAAGGCGGCAGGTACTTTTACCAGTAATATGGTGAAAGCTGCGCCAGTCGTATGGGATAAGCAGGTGGTAGAGAAATCTCCTTATGTGCAGGCGGTAGTAGTGAACTCCGGAATTGCCAATGCATGTACCGGTCAGCAGGGCCTTGATTGCTGTAAGGCAGAAGCAGAGAAAGCAGCCCAGGTGTTGGATATTCCGGCAAGTGCAGTGTTGGTGGCTTCTACCGGTCGCATTGGTATGCAGATTCCGGTGGACAGGATCACAGCAGGCATCGAGCTTCTGGCAGCAGCCAAAACCTCCGGTACAGAAGCAGGGTTAAATGCTGCTAAGGCGATCATGACTACTGATACTGTGCCCAAGCAGGTAGCAGTGACTGTGGAAATTGGCGGTAAGGAAGTGACCATCGGCGGAATGTGTAAGGGATCAGGCATGATTCACCCCAATATGTGTACCATGCTTGGCTTTGTGACCACGGATGTGAATATTTCCAAGGAGCTTCTGACCAAGGCTGTGAAGGCAAGTGTAGCAGACAGCTTTAACATGATTTCGGTAGATGGTGATACTTCTACCAACGATACATTATTGGTAATGGCTAACGGACTGGCAGGCAATGAAGAGATCACAGAAGAGGGCGCTGATTTTGACATCTTCTGTCAGGCATTAAATGAGATTAATATTACATTGGCTAAGAAAATGGCAGGTGACGGCGAAGGAGCCACAGCATTATTAGAGACCAAGGTAATAAATGCGTCCACCAAGGAAGATGCCAAAATTCTTGCAAAATCTGTGATCTGTTCCTCTCTGACAAAGGCTGCGATCTTTGGCCATGATGCTAACTGGGGCAGAATCTTGTGCGCGTTGGGTTATTCCGGGGCCCAATTTGACCCGGAGAATGTAGACCTGTATTTCCAGAGTAAGAGTGGCAGCATGCACATCTTTGGAAATGGTACGGCCTGTGATTACAGTGAAGAAGAAGCTACAAAGATTCTCTCAGATCCTGAGGTGACGATCCTGGTGGATATGCACATGGGAGATGCTTGTGCTACAGCATGGGGATGCGATCTGAGCTTTGATTATGTGAAAATAAACGCCGATTATAGAAGTTAGTGCAAAAACCCGATGAGCAAAAAGTGATAAAGGAGAAATATTCATGGAAAAAGATATGGAGAAAGTACTCAGGAAGGCAGAAGTATTGATAGAGGCGTTGCCTTATATTCAGAAGTTCAACCGTAAGATTATCGTTGTAAAATACGGCGGAAGTGCCATGAGCAATGAAGAGCTGCAGAAGAACGTGATCAAGGATGTGACGCTGCTTAAACTGGTAGGTTTTAAGCCCATCATCGTACACGGTGGCGGTAAGGAGATCAGCCGCTGGGTAAGCAAAGTGGGCAAGGAAGCCAAGTTTGTCAACGGACTGCGTGTCACAGACGAAGAGACCATGGAAATTGCAGAGATGGTACTTGGTAAGGTGAATAAGAGCCTGGTATCCATGGTGGAAGAGCTTGGTGTCAAAGCGGTAGGTATCAGCGGCAAAGACGGCGGCCTTCTTACTGTAGAGAAGAAATATTCTGACGGCCAGGATATTGGTTTTGTAGGTGAGATTACCAAGGTGGATCCTAAGGTGTTGTATGACCTTTTGGAGAAGGATTTTCTGCCTATCGTGGCTCCTATCGGACTGGATGAGAATTTCCAGACCTACAATATCAATGCAGATGATGCTGCCTGTGCCATTGCCAAGGCTGTTCATGCGGAGAAGCTGGCATTCCTTACAGATATTGAGGGACTTTACAAGGATATCAATGATAAGTCCTCTTTCATTTCAAGGCTGACTGCATCTGAGGCAGAGGAGTTGATAAATGGAGGCTTTATCGGCGGCGGTATGCTTCCCAAACTGAGCAACTGTACATCCGCAGTGAAGAATGGTGTAAACAGAGTACATATTCTGGACGGAAGAATCCCTCATTGCCTGTTGTTGGAAATCTTTACAAATCACGGTGTAGGTACTGCGATGGTTACAGATGAGGAGAATGAGAAATGTTGATGAAAGAATATATTGACCAGGCGGAAAAAGACCTGCTCCACACCTATAATAGGTTCCAGATTGTGTTGGATAAGGGTGAAGGTGTATATCTATATGACCTGGATGGTAAGAAATACTTGGATTTCTGTGCCGGCATCGCAGTGTTTGCTTTAGGATATGGAAACGTTGCCTACAATGATGCCCTGAAAGGTCAGATCGATAAGCTGATCCATACTTCCAATTACTACTATAATGTGCCTGCCATCGAAGCGGCAAGGAAGATTAAGAAGGCATCCGGTATGGATCGTGTGTTTTTCACCAACTCCGGTGCGGAGGCCAATGAAGGTGCTATCAAGGCTGCCAGAAAGTATGCCTACTTAAAAGACGGCTGCACTGAGCATGAGATCATAGCCATGAACCATTCCTTCCACGGAAGAACTTACGGTGCATTGTCTGTAACCGGTAATCCCCATTACAGGGAAGCGTTCGAGCCCATGATCGGCCATATCCGTTTTGCAGATCTCAATGATTTTGAGAGCGTGGCAAATCAGGTGACGGATAAGACATGTGCCATTATGTTAGAGCCGGTGCAAGGGGAAGGGGGACTGATCCCTGCCACAGAAGAGTTCTTGAAACAGGTAAGGGCCCTTTGCGATGAGAAAGGCATTCTACTGATCTTTGATGAAGTACAGTGTGGTATGGGCAGGACCGGATATATGTATGCCTGGCAGCGCTACGGCGTGAAGCCTGATATTATGACCACAGCCAAGGCTCTGGGCTGCGGTGTACCCATTGGCGCTTTCCTGATGACGGAAGAAGTGGCGGCAAGCTCACTTGTTGCAGGAGACCACGGCACCACGTACGGCGGCAATCCTCTGGCAACGGCAGCAGTAAACAAGGTGTTCGATCTGTTTGAGGAGCAGGGGATCCTTGAAAATGTACGTGAGGTAGCCCCTTATCTGGAAGAGAAACTGGAAGCCCTGGTGCAAAAATACAGCTGTATCGAGAGCAGAAGAGGTGTGGGGCTGATGCAGGGACTGGTATTTGACTGTCCGGTAGGTCCGATGATCAACAAAGCGCTTGAAAAAGGACTGATCCTGATCAATGCAGGAGCGAATATCATCAGATTCGTACCGCCTCTTGTAATTAGTAAGCAGAATGTGGATGAGATGGTGGAAATACTCACATCCGCTATTGATGAGGTAATTTGATGCACTTTAAGCAAAGAATCATAGCAGTGCTTGCACTGATCATTATGGTGGCTGCCGTAATTGCCGGCAGTAAAATAGATATGACCGGAGCCGAAGAAGGGTTTGCCGGTCTGTCTGTGTTTCAGAAAAAAGAGACCATATACTTCTGGTATGAAGATGCGTCGATGACAGATTTCTTAAACAGCGCGGCAGTTTCCTTTGGCAGTGAGAGAAATGTGAGGGTGATACCGGTATTGGTGGAAGACAGTGAGTATCTGGAGGCAGTCAACCAGGCATCACTTCATAGTTCGAGAGTACCGGATGTGTACCTGCTCAGTCATGAATCTTTGGAAAAAGCTTATCTGGCAAGCTTGGCAAGTCCTATTGCGGATGAAAAGAGGATCTGTACTACGGCTAATTTTCCACAGACGGCGTTATCAGCGGTGACTTATCATGAGAAATTGGTTGCTTATCCCTTGAGCTTTGAGACCAGCGCACTGGTCTATAATAAGACATATCTGCAGCAATGGGCAGATCAGCAAGTGCAGCAGGAACTGGTTGTGGAACATATGGTACCGGAAACGGTAGATGATATCCTGAAGATCGGTGATACCTTTGACGTACCGGACGGTGTGGAAGGTATTATGAAATGGGATGTTTCTGATATATTCTATAATTACTGGATCGTGGGAAACTATATGATCGTAGGCGGTGATCCGGGAGATGATGAGGGTAATATCAATATTGATAATGAAGAGGCCAATCAGTGTCTGGAGGTCTATAAAGCGCTGAATCAGTTCTTCTATATCGAATCTGACACTGTGACTTTCGATTCTGTGGTGCAGGATTTCATAGAGGGTAAGATAGTCTTTACCATAGCGACCACAGACGTGATAGGGAAATTGGAAGCTGCCAGAGCGGAAGGAATGTTTGACTTTGAGTATGGTATTGCCGGGGTGCCTGCTGTCAGCAGTACTCTTGCAAGTCGATCTTTGTCTGTCACCACCGCAGTCTGTGTCAACGGTTATTCCGTTCATCAGGAATTGGCGAATGAATTTGCGGCATACCTGGTAAACGATTACAGCAGTCATATGTACCGGCGCACAGGCAGGATGTCTGCTAAGCTTGCGAGTGATGAAGAGGATGAGGGGGTTCGGATCTTTAAAGAAGAATATGCCCAAAGCGTTCCTCTTACCAAAATGATGGCTACCGGCAATTTCTGGATTGAGTTGGAAGTGCTGTTTTCCAAGGTGTGGAACGGAGGGGACATACCTGCGCTGGTGCAGGAATTGTCTGATCGGATCATGCTACAGATTCAGGCGGTTAAAGGATGACGAATAAAAACCAATTATATGGGTATCCTAACTAAAAAAAGGTAGGTGTACTGATATGATTGGTTTTTTGATTGCATTGCTTTCCGGAGCACTTATGAGTATACAAGGGGTATTCAACACAGAGGTGACCAAGGCTTCCAGCATCTGGGTGGCCAATACCTTTGTGCAGTTTACCGCTTTGCTGGTCTGCCTTGGCGCCTGGTTACTTACAGACCGCAGTTCCTTGACGTCGGTATGGCAGGTAAGCCCCAAATACATGCTCTTAGGAGGGGCAATCGGAGCATTTATTACTTATACAGTGATCAAAAGTATGGACTCTTTGGGACCTGCCAGGGCAGTGATGCTTATCGTGGTAGCCCAGCTTCTGGTGGCTTATGTGATCGAACTGTTTGGGTGGTTTGGCGTGGAGAAACAGCCATGGGAGTGGCGTAAAGCCATTGGGATGGCAGTGGCTATAGCGGGAATCATCATTTTTAAGTGGAAATAATTTTGTACCTTTCAAGAACAAAGAAAAGGTGTTGCTATTGAATGATAGCAGCACCTTTTTTGGAATGTATTGGGCAAATTGGAACCGGAATGTCAATAAAAAAATGAAAAGTGTAAACATTTGCTACTTGTAAATTTGCTCATTTTCCTATAAAATAAAATATAAACATAGAGAGGCATTCCCATTTTTTCGGATCAGGGCAAGGACTGTCAAACGAAAAGGAGAGGGAACTATGTGGAAGTATCATTTTGGTAGTGTGTACCTTTTGGTCAGTGTGCACATTTTGATTGCTACGTTATTATGTGGTTGTAGCAAGGAAGAGGAACTTTATCCGTTGGGGTATTCCGGGCAAACTGTGACCGATAGTGGGGACAGCGCAGAATCTGTTTCACAGACAGTCATCTATATACACGTATGCGGTGCAGTTTTAATCCCCGGTGTAGTAGAAATCCCCGCAGGCAGCAGGGCACAGGCGGCGGTTGATGCGGCTGGAGGATTTGCTGATACGGCGGATACCGCGTATGTGAATCTGGCAGCGCCTATAGAGGATGGAGAGCAGTTATACATCCCTACGAAAGAAGAAGCCGAAGCACTTAGAAAGAATCAGGCAGCTGCTGTAAGTGGAATGGTAAATTTAAATACAGCAGATGTAAAGCTATTGTGTACGCTTCCGGGTATCGGAGAGAGCAGAGCAGGGAATATCATAGCTTACAGACAACAAAATGGCGGATTCAAAAATACAAAAGATATTATGAAGGTCCCGGGGATAAAGGCCAGTATCTACGAGAAGATCAAGGACTTCATAACAGCAGATTAAGGGAGGAAAATAAGCAATGACAGGGAAGAAAGTATTAGTGGTAGATGATGAGAAGCTGATTGTGAAAGGCCTCAGATTCAGTTTGGAACAAGAGAATATGAAGGTAGACTGTGCATACGATGGAGAAGAAGCAGTGGAGATGGCACGCAATAACCAGTATGACATTATCCTTTTGGATGTGATGCTTCCGAAGCTTACCGGTTATGAGGTCTGCCAGCTGATCAGAGAATTTTCCAGGGTACCTGTCATTATGCTGACTGCTAAGGGGGATGACATGGATAAGATCCTGGGTCTGGAATATGGCGCAGATGATTATATTACCAAACCGTTTAATATCTTGGAGGTGAAGGCCAGGATTAAGGCAATTCTGCGGCGTGTGGATCCTTACAAGAATGAGGAGGAAGTACCTAAGGTGATTGAGAGCGGTGAGCTTCGTCTGGACTGTGAAGGTAAGAGAGCTTATATAGAAGATAAAGAAATCGGGCTCACTACCAAGGAATTTGAGGTGTTGGAGCTCTTAATGAAGAACCCCAATAAGGTCTACAGCAGAGAGAATCTGTTGAAGATTGTGTGGGGCACAGATTATCCGGGGGATGTACGCACCGTGGATGTGCATATCAGAAGGCTGCGTGAGAAGATTGAGGCAAGTCCGAGTGAACCCAGGTATGTGCATACCAAGTGGGGTGTAGGATACTATTTTTTAAATGTATGACGGAGCGAATAGATGCTTGCAAAAATAAAAGAACACATATTACATGTTTGGTTATTGATGCGCAGTCTTCGGGCGCGCATCTTTCTTATCATATTAATAGTAGGTATCGTTCCCAGCATACTGCTTCGTTACGGTATCCTGGACAATTATGAGGAACGTGCTGTAGAGCTTAGGCAGAATACTGTGCAGAATCAGCTTCGTATCCTGGCGGATCATTTGATCAGTAAAAATTATCTGGAGAATTATCACTTAAGTGATGCCCAGACAGCAGCCACTAAGGAAGTGATCAATGCAGAGCTGGAGATGCTGTCCAATCTCTATGACGGAAGGGTGCTGATCATTGACAGCAGCTTTAAGGTTGTCAAGGATACTTACGGCATCAGTGAGGGCAAGAATATCATTTCAGAAGAGGTGATCAAGTGCTTTAAGGGAGAAAGTACGTCCAATTATGATAGGGAAAACGGTTATATTGAGATGACTACGCCTATTGTAGTCAATAGTACATCATTGGTGAAGGGGGTCATGCTGACCAGCATTTCCAATGCTAATATTGTGGATACCATGGAGATATTGAAACATAAGGCGATTATCCTGGAGACCTTGATGATCATAGTGATCGTGACAATGGCAATCGTACTTTCCATTGCTATGACCAGACCGTTTAACCGGGTGACGGAAGCAATCAAGGAAGTAAAGGAGGGCTATCGGGATGAGACAATCTCTGTGCCCGATTATCTGGAGACCATACACATTGTGGATGCTTTTAATCAGCTGCTTCACAGGATGAAGGTGCTGGATGAGTCCAGGCAGGAATTTGTAGCTAACGTATCTCATGAGTTGAAGACGCCGCTTACCTCTATGAAAGTATTGGCAGAATCGCTGATAACCCAGGATAATACACCGGCTGAGTTTTATCGGGAGTTTATGGAAGACATTGTATCGGAGATCGATCGTGAGAACCAGATCATTACGGATCTTCTGGCCTTGGTAAAGATGGACAAGAAGGCCCAGAAGATGAACATTGTACCTATTAATATCAACGACCTTACAGAGCTGATATTGAAGCGCATGCGTCCCATTGCCCGTAAAAAGGATGTGGAAGTGGTGTTTGAAAGTAACAGAACTGTAATTGCAGAAGTGGATGAAGTGAAGCTGACGCTGGTGATGTCCAATCTGGTTGATAATGCCATTAAATATAATCGAGAGCATGGTTGGGTGAAAGTAACCCTTGATGCAGATCATCAGTTTTTTACATTTACGGTCAGTGACTCCGGGATTGGTATTCCGGAAGGGGCGCTTTCTCAGATATATGAGAGATTTTATCGAGTGGACAAATCTCACTCCAGAGAAATCGGGGGTACCGGTCTGGGACTTGCCATTACCAAGAATGCAGTCCTGATGCATAGAGGCTCTATTACGGTTACCAGTACGGAAGGGGAAGGTACCACCTTTAGGGTGAAGATTCCGCTTAAGTTAGTTGCACAGTTAAGCAGGGAAAACCTGTGATGACATTTCCGGGAGGAAACAAGGAAAGTGAAAAGATTATTCGGGATACTGTTAATAATATGCTGTCTGGCGGGTCTTACCGCCTGCAGCAAAGAAGAGGAACAAGCAGGTCAGGTGATCCGGGTCTATTATGTCAGTAATGCGGAAAGCAAGGTAGAGGTGAGAGATCTAAGATTGACCACTGAGACTACATTGAAACAGGTGAAAGAGGTTCTGGATGCGCTGGCTGTGGTGCCGGAAAAGTTACAATATAAAGCACCGCTTGCCATGGGCTTCTCCTTGCTGGGGTATCAGTTGGAAAATGGTACGCTTACACTGAATCTGGATGTTAATTATCATCAGTTGAAACCTACTACAGAGATTTTAGTCAGGGCAGCACTTGTCAGTTCTTTGACGCAGATTGAAAATGTGAATTATGTGAGTATGACGGTGGCAGGCAATCCCTTATATGATAATCTGGGGAAGCTGGTAGGTTCCATGAACGCAGATCAGTTTATTAATAATATGGGAAGCGAAATCAGTAATTATGAAACTGCCAATTTGACCTTGTATTTTACCAACAAGGCTGGTGATGGGCTGATTGCTGTGAACCGTAAAAAAGCTTATAATAGTAATATATCATTGGACAGACTTGTGGTGGAGGAGCTGATAGCGGGACCTTCCGGCACTTTGGATGGTGTTTATCCTACCATCAATCCGGATACGAAGCCGGTGGCGGTGATGACCAAGGATGGAGTCTGCTATGTGAATCTGAACGAGACATTTTTGTCTCAGATTTACAATGTATCAGCAGAAGTAACCATTTATTCTATTGTAAATTCCCTGATAGAGCTTAGTAATGTAAATAAGGTTCAGATTTCTATAAACGGTGACACTTCCGGTGTTTACCGTGAAAAGTACAGCTTTAGTACAATGTTTGAAAGAAATCTGGATTTGGTGACAACTTTGGAGCAATAGGAGGAAATGAATGAAGAGACCTTTGGCAATGGTCGCTTTGGCGACGGCGATTGTCATGATGGTCTGGCTTGGGTGGTGTGATACCGGAACCGACAAGGCTTCTGAAAGGGAAGCTTTGGAGAAAAACGCCTTGGATGAAAAGTCTGAAGGCATGATTTCGGGAGAAATGGTTACGCTTACAGGGCGCGTATATGATGTGCAGGAGCGTGACAGTTATGGCACTACCCGGCTGTGGATCTATCTTGATTCTATTATATTTCAAGAGACTGTTAAGTCTTATCATTTAATCTGTCAGACAGACAATGGATATCGTCCCCGATTGGGGAGTAGGATTCGTGTGACAGGTCAGTTCGAAACGTTTTCCCAAGCTACTAATCCCGGAGAATTTGATGCCCGGAAATATTATGCATCACTTAATATCGGCGGGATGTTAAAAAAGGCAGAAGTGACTGCAGCAGGCAGACAATATTCTGTAATAAAAGAAGTACTTTATTCCCTCAAAGCGTATTGGAAAGAGCGATTGTATCAATGTTTTCCGGAAAAAGAAGCGTCTGTGTTATGTGCCATGTTGTTAGGAGACAGG
This sequence comes from Acetatifactor sp., assembly GCA_045645825.1. Taxonomy (GTDB): domain Bacteria; phylum Bacillota; class Clostridia; order Lachnospirales; family Lachnospiraceae; genus Acetatifactor. The sequence continues at coordinate 16,493 of JAZRJO010000294.1, forward strand.
GCTGAGCTTGATGAGGGGACCAAAGATATGTATATGCAAAATGGTATCATACATATTCTGAGCATATCGGGTCTGCATATTACATTGATAGGTATGGGCTTGTATAAGTTGCTTCGACGCGTAGGGTGTCCGGTCATAGCGGCAGCTTTGGCCGGAGGTCTTATGCTTTTTCTCTATGGGATCATGACCGGAATGGGCCTGTCAGCTCTCAGAGCCATCGGCATGTATCTGGTTCGCATGTCGGGAGAGATTCTGGGGAGGACTTACGATATGCTGACATCCTTGGGATTCATGGGACTTCTTATGCTGGCCGGGAGCCCGGAGTACTTAGGCAATGTGGGATTCTTATTGTCTTTCGGCTCTCTGTGTGGCATTGGAGTCATCATGCCTGCGCTGGTTGCAGAGGACCGTGATAAACGGTCCATTGATCTTAGCGGAAAAGTAAGCGGTAGGCTGAAAAACTTTTCGAAGTTCTTAGTCAAGTCTGTCTGGAAGGCAGCACTGCCTGGCATAGCTGTGACGCTGACCACGCTTCCCATTCAACTCTATTATTATTATGAAATCCCTGTATACTCCATACTTTTAAATCTGTTGGTGCTGCCTTTTATGGGAATTCTCATGGTGGTGGGCTTGATCGTGATGATCCTGCCGGGGATGTTCTGGGCAGCTAAACTGGATGTGCTGATTCTTGGGGGATTTGAGTGGCTGTGCCGGGTATTCGAAGAACTGCCTTATCATACTTGGAATCCGGGGGCGCCAAAAGTCTGGCAGATCATTGCGTACTACTTGTTGCTTGTGTACAGTATACATGGAAAGATAAAGGTGCCTGGAAGAATGCAGAGATTGTTTGGCATGCAGATGGCGGGCAAGGGCAGGGTTGCTGGCAGGGAAGGCGAGAGTTTTCTTTGTCAGCGCATTTTTAGGATATTGTTACTTTTTAGTGCGATTCTTTTGTTGGGATGGCGAGGAAAAGCGCGACTGTCGGTGACATTTCTGGATGTGGGGCAGGGAGACGGTATCTGCGTACAGACTAAGAAAGAGATATATCTTTTTGACTGTGGCAGCAGCAGTGAGAAGTCAATCGGTGAGTATGTGTTGATTCCTTACCTGAAGCATGAAGGGATCAGCCACTTGGACGGTATCTTTGTCTCACATCCAGATAAGGACCATATAAGCGGGATTCTGGAACTGCTTGCTTTAAGTGAAACCAAGGGGATTACCATAGAACGTCTGATACTTCCGGATCTTGCAGAGGGGAGAACGGAAAGTGAATTTGCAAGTCTGCTTAAGGCTGTGGCAGAGATGGAAGAAGCAAGACCTAAGGTGATTACCATATCTGAGGGAGATTTTTGGCAAAGCGGAGAAGTCTTATTTACATGCCTGCATCCTTCTGCTGACAGTAAAATTTCTGATTCTAATGCTTATTCTCAGTGCTTTTTGGTGGAATATGAGAATTTCACCATGCTGCTTACCGGAGATGTGGAAGGAGAAGGGGAGGAGATGTTGATTAAGGAACTTAAGGAGAAAAGCATTGGTGAGGTGGATCTTTTGAAGGTGGCACATCATGGTTCTAAGTATTCCACCGGGGAAGAAATGCTGGAATTGCTTATGCCTGATATAGCAGTAATATCCTGTGGGGCGGACAATAGTTATGGACATCCCCATGAAGAAATTATACAAAGACTGGGTGAAGTGGGTAGTGAGATATTAACTACGCCACAATGTGGGGCGATTACAGTTAAACTAGGGAGAGAGGTTGAGATATATGGATTTAAAAGTAAAACTTTAAATATAGGAAGATAGAATTTTGTGCTCTTTTGCGTGTATGATTAACGTATAATACCTACAAATTTGGAGAAATTATTTGGGGGGTAATGGTTGATTTTAAACGGTCAAGGTGGTACAATATGAATAGAAATAAAGAATTGGGGGAAGGAGAAATTAGAATGAATGCATGTGCAATGAAACCACAAATGCCATTTGCAACAAAAGGTAAGCTTAAGAGAACACCGGCCACATCAGATAATAAGAAGCTGGTAGAGTTCTTAGATTCTCACGATTTTTCTTTTTCTATTGATAAGGATACAGGAAACATAAGTAGTTCAGTTATTAAGAAGGAAAAGGATGAATATTAAAAAATATAGTTCAGAGTATGAAGCATTAGCTCAAGATTTTACTTGTGGAAATATTATAATAGATAAATTTCTAAAAGATGGTAGTGCCTTGGATGAAAACCAAGGCATTACTTACATACTACTGTCTGAGGATGAAAAGTTTATTATTGGTTATTATAATATTGAGGTTGGCAGAATAGATCAGATTGAATATATTGGTGAAACTGCTATATATATCCCGATGGGTGGTGCAGTAAATATAAATTATTTGGCAATACATAGTGAATATCAGGGAACCAAAATTGGAGAGATAGATGGAAAAAATGTATATTTAGGTGATTATCTCTTGCGCAATTGTGAAAAGCGAATAGTAGAGCTAAGGAAAAATGTCGGGATTAGTTTTGTGACTTTGTGTTCTACGGAACAAGGATATCATCTATATCATGACAGAAATAGCTATGAAAATTTTGAAGATGATATGGATATGTTTGTTACAGAAAGTGATAAGTCCTGTTATAAGTTGTACAAGTGTGTAGATGATATTATTGAATAAGAATATCAACAGGAAGTTGTTAAGAAAAAGATAAGGAAAAACAATGCAGCGTATTAATGAGGATATTAGAACAGGTAATTTCAAACAGATATATCTCTTATATGGAGAAGAGCGTTACCTTCGCAGGCAGTATCGTGACAGGTTGAAAGGTGCATTGTGTCAGGAAGGTGATACTATGAACGTTCACTTCTATGAGGGCAAGGATGTGAATATAGGCGAGGTCATCGATCTGGCTGAGACGTTACCGTTCTTTGCGGACAGAAGGGTGATATTTGTGGAAAACAGCGGGCTTTTTAAGGCCGGTGGTGAGAAAATGGCTGAGTATCTCTCAGCACCCAATGATACCACATTTTTTGTATTCACGGAGAGTGAAGTGGACAAGCGCAGTAAGTTGTATAAGACTGTGCAGTCCGGTGGCTATGTGGTGGAATTTGCCGCACAGGATGAAAATACGCTGAAGAGATGGATTGCCGGCGTGTTAAAAAAAGAGGGTAAACGTATAGCAGAAAGTACGGTAAATCTCTTCCTGCAAAAGACCGGCACAGACATGGACAATATCTATATGGAACTGGAGAAGCTGATCTGTTATTGTATGGAGCGGGATGTGGTAGAAGCTTCAGATGTGGAAGCAGTGTGTACCAACAGGATCAGCAAGCATATTTTTGATATGATCAATGCCATAGCAGACAGGCAGCTTCAGAATGCTTTGAAATTGTATTATGATCTGCTTGCTCTGAAGGAGCCCCCCATGAGGATTCTATTTCTGATCGCCAGACAGTGTAACATGCTGTTGCAGGTGAAAGAGATGAAGGCCAAGGGCTTTGATAATAAGACTATGGGAAGTAAGATCGGTCTGTCGCCATTTGTGGTAGGGAAATACGTAACTCAGGCAGGAAGATTCCGCACGGTGGATCTTCGAGAAGCAGTGAAAAAGTGCGTGGAGGCAGAAGAGGCTGTGAAAACCGGACGCATGAATGATGTGATGAGCGTGGAGATATTGATCATGTCAGTGTTTCCGGGGGAGAGGTAGTGGATTGGTATAAATGTTATTCACAAATCTCCAATTTTATGATAATATACACTTGTATAATTATATACGCGAATTTTACAAGTATTATTACGATAAATTACCATAGAGGGAGGACAAAATAATGGCT